>JAFGQQ010000274.1 GCA_016935595.1 Bacteroidales bacterium | reverse complement strand
AGTAATAACCTTCATATTTCCACATAACCGGTCCTTCGGCCCAACTATATGGATAATCAGGACTTGGATTTAACCAGTCCAAATTATATATTGCACCATCAGGCTGTCCGTCATTACCTAATTCAACAATGGCTCCATTGGGTTGCCCATTTTTAACGCATAAATACCATTTATTATCGTCATCTATAAATATGGAATTATCATATCCTAAACTATATGACAAGCTTGAAGGATTATTCATTCTTACCGGGTCCGACCAATGCCCCATAGGATCATCCGCTGTAACAAAATACATTGTATTTGCCCGCGAAAAGAAATGCCAGTATTTATTATTATAATAAACCATATGGCCACCCCAGCATCCTCCGCCTGGACCATCACCATAATTCGACCATGATGCTTTTACGGGTTGTGCGATTGCCTCCCAATGAACCAGGTCGGTTGAATGATAAATTACAGGTGTTACATTAAAAGATGATCCTGTTGTATAATAATCATTTCCAATCCTGGTAAGTGTAGCATCAGGGTGATCGCCTGGAATTACAGGATTCATGTAATACTCAAAAGAAGGTGATTGTGCAAATATTGAAAGGATTTGGATTGTATAAACAATAATTACAGTAAATAATTTTATTCCTTTTTTTTCATAGGTTTTAAAGTATTCATGTTGATTTACCATATATTTTGAAAATTCAAATTAATAAAAGTAAAAAGTACTTATTATTCTGATAGATAAATGTAATTCTATTTCATAATATTTACTATAAAAAATCAATCAATCCCTTTAAAAATTGAAGCCTATTTCCGGTATCTATCTAAAGTGATAGTATATAATTAGTTTGGAATTATTATAAAGAAAACAATTAGTGTTAAATTTTCTAAAAGTGTTGTTTTGTAATTTTCTCAAAATTATACTGGTTCTTGGCAGGTTTACGAAGTAAAGATGCTTAGAACCCGTTATACACGAAGAAATCAGGTTTAAATTTTTCGTAAACCTGATTTCATTCGGTATAATTACCCATCTCCTTTCTTAATTTATTCCTGTTGAAAATTGCATCTTTATTATTAGGATTTAACATTATTGTCTTGTCAAAATATTCTAATGCTTTTGAATAATTTCCATTTTGGATACAGGCAATGGCCATGTTATTAAAAATCTCTTCTTCGGGCGGATAATTGGCTTCAAGTTGACTGTAAATTGAAATAGCATCATACCAATATTGCATGGTCAGTTTTATTTTTGCTTTTTGTTTTAGCGATTCATAATTATTGGGAAAATCGCTCAAAATAAGATTATACATGTTCTCCGCATTTTGAAAGTCTTTTAAAGACATATAAATTGACGCCATTTCAAAAATAATTTCAACATCTTCGTTATTCTTGTTATAATATTCATTCAATATTTGCAATGTTTTTCTTTTCTGCAAATAGTAAAGATGGCTATTGCCCTGACTTAAATAATATTGAGCTAATAATTGATTGAATTTAAAATTTGTGGAATCTTTAGAAAGAACAGCATCAATATCTTTTTTTGCCAGATTAAATTTTTTCTTGTTAAACATAATTTGGGCTCTGATATATAACAGATCATCATTGTCAGGTTTATCATCAAGCAATTGATTTACCACCAGTAATGCTTTATCGTTTTGATTTAGGTTCATATATGCCCCGGCAATCAATTTGTTTATTGCAGTTTTTTGCAAAGGATAAATTTTCATCATTTTCCTGTAGCACTCAATTGCCTTCTCATAATGTTTTTCCTTTCGATATATGGAACTTAACAGTTCATACAATTTATAACTATTAGGGTAAGATTTTATCGCAACATTTGCTTCTTTAATAGCCTCTTTCTCCCTACCCATATTTGAAAGTAATGAAATTTTTAAAGAAAGATAATTTTCATCACGGGGTTTAATTGATAATGAATCGAGTAAAAGTTGCATTGCTTTTTTCTTATCGGCCAGATCTTCTTTTGAATTAGATTGTCGAAGTATATTATTTAGCATAATCCGGTTAAAATAAGATTCAAGATAGTTACTGTCGATATCAATTGCTTTACAAACATCGTTATAGGCGCGTTTAAAATATTGATTACTCATTTTATCAAAAGCACCCCGGTTATAGTATTCTGGTGTATTTGAGAAATCATCTTTTATCTTCTTAAAATGCTCGCCATTAAAGGGGTAAAATTCAGGAATATTTGCTGCTCTTTTGTCAAAACACAGGTTCTCGAGTAATACAGGGGGTGAATCTATTCCATTTTCATCGATATGCGTGAGATAAAGCTGAGTATAAAGGCTACGGTTTTTTGATGAGAATACAAGCCATCGACCATTTGGCGACCATGAATGCCATGAGTTCATATTTTCCATGTTGCAGTTCATTAACCGGGGTTCTCCTCCTTCTGCCGGCATTATATATAAACGGCTGTCGGGCTGCAATAACATAAAGTTCTCAGCCTGACAAAAAACAATCCATTTACCATCGGGAGAAAATTTCGGGAAATAATTGCTTTT
>JAFGQQ010000273.1 GCA_016935595.1 Bacteroidales bacterium | reverse complement strand
GGAACTGATTGATGCGGAATATTTGGTACCTGGATAAGTAAAATTTTCAGTTTATTTTCAATTTCATCTGCTTGCTGTCCAATTCTTTTTATTTTTTCTTTTAGCATAATTGTTTGTTCTTTGGCAGCATTTGCTTCATTAGTTTTTCCGGTTTTAAATAAATTGCCAATTTCTTTTGATATGGAATTTAATTTTGCCTGTGCATTGTCTTGTTCAACTTGAATAGTTCTCCTCTTCCCATCAAGTAAAATAATATTCTCGATAATTTCGGAATTAACAAAACCTTTAATTTTTAGCTTTTCAATAACTAGTTCTTTGTTTTCTTTAATGTATTTGACGGTAAGCATAGTTATTTTATTTATTTTGACAGGCCTAAAATAAAAAATCTCCTGAACTTTATTACACGAAAGTCCAGGAGATTTTTATTTAATAAAGTATAGTTTTTTAATTTTTACTAATGGGTTCGATCGAAACATACGATTTGTTGTTTCTTTTTTTCTTAAAAACAACAGTTCCGTCAGCTAAAGCAAAAAGCGTGTCATCTTTACCTATTCCAACATTTTTTCCCGGATGATGAACTGTTCCTCTTTGACGTACAATAATATTACCGGCTTTAACAAGCTGTCCGCCAAATAATTTAACTCCTAATCGTTTGCTTTCCGATTCTCTACCATTGCGTGAACTACCAGCTCCTTTTTTGTGTGCCATAATCAAAAAATTTAATATTATGATACAATTTCTTCAATTTGGATTTGTGTTAAATACGGTCTGTAACCATTTAACTTCTGATATCCTTTTCTTCTTTTCTTCTTAAAGACCAAAACTTTATTACCTTTTAAGTGTGATATAACCTTAGCAGTAATTTTTGCATTTTTTACAGTTGGGCTGCCAATCTTTACTTTACCTTCATCTTCGATTAGTAAAACATTATCAAATTCAACCTGGCTGCCTTCTTCAGATTCAAGTCTGTTTACATATACTTTCTGGTCTTTTTCAACCTTAAATTGTTGACCAGCAATATCTACAATCGCGTACATTTTTATAATTTCATTTTAAACTTGGGGATGCAAAAATATAAAAAGATAATTTATAAACAAAGTATTTTAAATTATATTTACTAGCCAATAGCTTTATAGAAGAGTATTAAATTTATAATATTAAAAGAAATTTGGGTAAAATTATAATTCCTTCATATTTGTCTTTTAATTAATATGACGTAATAGTTAATTTGTATTATTTTTTAGACAAAAATATAGTTCACAATATTATTTATTTAATAAACTTTATAGTATAAAGTAATTCATTATATTTGTCAATATTATATTAAAGTCTTCGAATGTAGGCCTTTTAATTATGAGGAAAATTAAGTTAAACGTATTAGGTATTTCATATAGTCAAACTCAATCGGGCGCTTATGCATTAGTACTGAATGAGGATGGGGGTGAAAGGAGAATTCCAATAATAATAGGCGGTTTCGAAGCGCAATCTATTGCAATTCAATTAGAAGGATTAAAACCTCCACGACCTTTAACTCACGATTTGTTTAAGAATTTTGCCGATTCTTTTAAAATTAAACTTAAAGAAATTAATATATATAAATTAGAGGAAGGAGTTTTTTATTCAAATTTAATTTGTGATAAAGAAGGCAAAGAAATTATTATTGATGCCAGAACTTCGGATGCCATAGCTCTGGCTTTAAGATTTAATTGCCCTATATATACTACAGAAGAAATTCTTTCGAAGTCAGGCATAATAGTTGAAATTAATTTTGACAAGGAAAAAGGAGAAAAAGTTAAAAAGAAATCAACAGGCACATCCTATTGGTCTAAAGGTGATAAAAAGAAACCTGCCGAGTATTCCGATTTAACTCTCCAAGAACTTGAAGATATGCTTGATGATGCAGTGAAATCTGAAGATTATGAAAAAGCATCAATGATTAGAGATGAAATTAATAAGAGAAAAACCAAAGAAGGTAATTAGTTTATTTGCAATTGAAAATTTCACTAAAAAATAAATAACAATTGTTTTTTCCATAATTAACCAATTTACCACGTTTTGCATTTACTTTTCAACATTCTTTAAACACCTGTAAAATTATTTCATATTTACCCTAAATTTGTGAATTTAAAAAATCAGAAATTTGTGCTTTTTACAATTATTATTATTAACTCTAAATCAGTTTGAATGCAGCAATATTTAAATTTACTTGACCATGTTTTAAATAATGGGATTGAGAAAAAGGACAGGACTGGCACAGGTACCTTAAGCACTTTTGGTTACCAGATGCGTTTTAATTTAGAAAATGGATTTCCATTAATGACCACAAAAAAGCTTCATTTAAAATCTATTATTTACGAATTATTATGGTTCTTAAAAGGAGAAACTAATGTTAAATATTTACAGGATAATGGTGTTAGAATATGGAATGAATGGGCTGATGAAAATGGCGATTTAGGAAAGATATATGGCTACCAGTGGCGATCATGGACAGCAAACGGGAACAGGAATATTGACCAGATTTCTCTATTAATTGATTTATTAAAAAATAAGCCCGATTCACGCAGACACATTGTAAGTGCATGGAACGTAGGTGATTTAGATGAAATGAATTTGCCTCCATGTCATATCTTATTTCAGTTTTATGTAGCAAACGGGAAGTTATCTTTACAATTATATCAACGAAGTGCCGACATATTTTTAGGAGTTCCTTTTAATATTGCTTCATATTCGTTATTGCTAATGATGGTAGCCCAGGCTACCAATTATAAACCTTTTGAATTTATACATACTCTGGGTGATGCACATATTTATTCAAATCATATTAACCAGGTAAAAGAACAATTGAAACGAGATCCCCGATCTTTACCAACTATGAAATTGAATCCGAAAATTCAGAATATTTTTGATTTTAAAATAGATGATTTTATTTTGGAGAATTACAATCCTCATCCGCATATTAAAGGTGTAATTTCTGTTTAAATTTAATAATATGACAATTTCTATCATTGTTGCTATCGCCGAAAATAATGCCATAGGGAAAAATAATGATTTGCTGTGGCATATTTCAGAGGATTTGAAAAGGTTTAAACGCCTTACAACCGGTCATACAGTTATTATGGGAAAAAATACCTATTTATCATTGCCTAAAGGAGCTTTACCCGACCGAACAAATGTTGTGATAACCGATGATAAAAAAGACCATTTTAAAGGATGTATTATGGCGTATTCTATTAAAGATGCTTTACAGAAATGTAAACCCGGCGAAGATGAATGTTTTATTATTGGTGGAGGAATGATTTACCGGCAATTTATGCCAATTGCAAATAAATTATATTTGACAAAGGTTCACAAAACTTACAAAGCCGATATATATTATCCCGAAATTGACTATAGTAAATGGGAACTTTTAAGCCAGGATGATTTTCCTGATCATGATCCACCTTATTCATATTTAATTTACCAGCGTATAGAATAATCTTTATTAATGTTATAATATAAGGTTAAACGTGATATTATCCTGGCTTGAATTTGTTATTTTTTAATTAAAACCAGTTCTACCCTTCTGTTTACAGCCCTTCCTTCTTCGGTCATATTGGAAGCCAAAGGTTTGGTTGCACCGAAGCCTTGCGCTACAATGTTATCCGAATTTACTCCTTTATCCTGTAAATATGTTTTTACAGCTTCTGCGCGCATAATACTTAATTTATAATTTGCATTAGCATCACCAACATTGTCTGTATGACCGGAAACGATAAGTTCAAGGTTTGTTTTATTTTTCAATAATTCAGCCAATTGGTCCAAATAGGAAAACGATTCTTCTTTGATAATAGCTTTACCCGTTTCAAAGTGCAGGTTTTTAAATGTTTTTTCAAGCACTTCTTGTTCTTCTTCAGTAATTTCATTAGTAATAATTTCCTCTGGTGCTTCATAAATATTTTCTTTGGGCAAATCGAGACCAGAAATATCCCATACCCGCAATTTTTGGTCCCACGAACTGGCTGCTATATATTTCCCGTTTGGACTATAAGCAATAGCGTCTATATCTTTATCGGCATTGCCCAAATGGTAAAGCTGCATTTTCCTTTCCAGGTCCCATAAACGCACTGTATTATCGTTGCCTGCACTTACTATAATTTTTCCCCCGGGGCTAATATCCACCGAATTTGCCCATTTCGTATGCCCTACAAGTTCACCTAATAATTCACCCGACATGGCATCCCATATAAATAGTTTTTTATCTATATTGGCGCTAATTAGTTCGCTTTCATCAGGTGTAATGCATATTTTTTCTGTGTTTGCCGATTCAAAAGTTTTGATTTCATTTCCCGATTCAATATCGAATATACGTATGCCTTTCATAAGTGCTGAGGTTGCGGCAATTATATTCTTCCCGTCGGGAGAGAAAAGTATCCATTTAACATTTCCTGAAATATCAGAAATAGTCTTTATTAATGTGTAATTGGAAGGATTCCATATATTAATTGTATTATCCCTGCTCCCCGAAAAGAAATAACTTCCGTCGGCACTGTAAGCAAGTGCCATTACTGCTTTTTTGTGGGCAACAAACGATTTAATTTCTTTTTTTTGATCCAAATCCCAGATTTTTATCACTCCGTCTTTACTTCCACTGGCCAGGTATTTTCCATCAGGAGTAAATGCAACACATACTACCATCTTATTATGAGTACCTAATGCTAGCGTAGTTTGGCCGGATATCATATCTTTAATAATTACCTGCCCGTTTAATGTTCCGTATGCTAATGAATTGCCGTCAGGACTAAATTTCATATAACTAATAGTCAATGCATCCGTTTCTCTTTCAAAAGTATATTTTGGCATAAAAGGCTGAGAAAATAAAATAGCAGTATAAAGCAATGCTGCTATAAAAATAATGATATGTTTCATAACTAAATAGGTTTTAAGTTTTTATAAAAATTTAAATTTAATAAATTTTTAAAATTAATAGCTATATATAGCAATTTATTCCATATAATTATATTGGTAATATTTCATCCTATATGATAGGCATTAAAATAATTGTTAAAAAAGCCAAAAATTATTGTAAAATATTGTAATTTGGTTATTATACAATTAAAATAGTTTACAGATGATAAAAAATAAACATAATAGAAGGAAATTTTTAAAATCTTCATTATTAGCTTCAACAAGTATTGTTATTGCTAAAAATATTTTCGGAGCTAATAATAAGGACATAGATAATGAAAAGAAAATTATTACCAGAAAATTAGGGGATACAGGTATTGAACTTCCGATTGTGAGCATGGGAGTAATGCGGGCAGATAATCCTAATCTTGTTAGCGCAGCTTTAAATGCGGGGATAGTACATTTAGATACAGCTCACGGATACCAGGAAGGTAATAACGAATTGATGATTGGGAAGGTCATAAAAGATAAATCCAGGGAGTCTATTGTAATTGCTACTAAAATCCAGCCTGAGTGGGATGTTTCGAACGGATGGAATAATAGAAAAATTTCCCGGGAAGCAACTAAAGAAGATTATTTGAAAAAGCTGGATATAAGTCTTGAAAGACTTCAGCTTGATTATGTGGATATTCTTTACCTGCATGCAATTAATAAAAGAGAGGATTTGCTTACTGATTATTTATTGGAAGCCTTACAGACTGCTAAAGAGCAAGGAAAAATAAAACATATTGGCGTTTCTACACATGATAATATGCCTGAAGTAATAAGGGCTGCTGTTGAAAGTAAGATATATGAGGTTGTTTTAACTGTTTATAATTTTAAAATGCATAATTGGGAAGAAATGACCATGGCAATTGAAAAAGCAGCAGAAGCAGGTTTGGGTTTAATTGCCATGAAAACCATGGC
>JAFGQQ010000272.1 GCA_016935595.1 Bacteroidales bacterium | reverse complement strand
TTTCATTGTTTTTAAATTTAATGATGTTTATCTGCTTTTCCTTTCCACAAGCCATTTTTAGGTTTGGTCGGGATATTAAATTTGTAAGCTGCATCAATAAACGGCCTGAAATATAAGTTTTTTGAAGGCGCTTCAGGGCACAAAGCCAGTTTATAACCTGCAAAAAAATCCCATCTTGCTGAAAAATGGTATATTGTAACTAATTTATGTTCGATATTGCGCGTTCCTGTGCCAAATATCCGGAAATAATCAAAATCAACCAAAAAATCAATCCAATTAAACAAAGGGCCTTGTAAGTCAAAGCCAATGTTCCATAAATAATGATTATTGTAAATTTGCGTACGCGGGTACATTAATGTATGGTCAATTGGGACAAATAAACTGTTGTTTTTGGCAGCATTAAAAAGTACTCCGATTTTACCTGTAAATAAAAAAACTGACGGGCAACACTGGCAGGTTTTAAAGTAGCGACTAATCAATAATTCATTTTTTAATACAATTGTTCTAGGAATAAAAACCGTGTCGCCTACCCAATTTTTATAACCTGTTTTTTTAGCCATAGTTAATCCAAAATTAGGATTATAAATTCCATGTTTGGTGGCAATTAGTATATTCCTTTTCCACCATTGCATTTTAAAAGATAAATTAAATACGAGGATATTACTTAAAGCCAGGGTAGATAACTCTATTCTATCGGTCAATCCGAACCTTACAGGTTGAAAAATTCCTGCTTCACAGTGGAATTTATCCAGGTTAGATGCTGTGCCAAGTGTCCATAAATCCTGTACCCAGGCAAATTTTGGAATAATTACTAAAGTTAAAATTAGATATAATTTATATCGAAACATTATTAATTTTGGGTATAATTATTTTTTCCATCTAATCATTAATCTGTAATTTTTATTACCTCTTAATTCTTCGTAATGTTTTTTCATTTGTCAATTCCCTGATGGCATCTACTGCGATCCACTTGGCGCTTTTTAAGTTAAGTTTTTGTATTTGTTTGGCTAATTCGACAGCTTTTCTATTCAGGTATTTACTTCTTTTTCCAATTTGACGGATTGCCCAGTTTACGGCTTTTTTAACAAAATTTCTTTCATCATATGAGCCTTCAATAATATACGGGAAAAATTTTTCAAATTTTTTATAGATGTCTTCAAGTTGCATATATATAACTTTATTCGGCAATATTCCAGGTTTGTTCAACATCCCAGTTCGCCCTGATGGTAACTTCGTTTAGAAAATAATTCACATGTTCGGGCTGGATTTTTTCTAGATAATTTCCGGTATCCCATTTCTTATTTTTATTATCGTCATATATTAGTTTTAATATATAATTTCCAGGTTTAATGTATTCAAATTTTAATAGTTCGTCTTGTTCACAAAAGAGCTCTCTAACCAAAATCTCTTTATTATTTAATAATTGTATCACTAAAGGAGAAGAGACATTTTGCATATTCAGTAATAAAATACCGTAATAATCAAGACTTCTGGAACCAGACACAGAAATGGTTGTATCGTTATATAAACCGTATATATCTGTAAATGCGCCTGGTTCAATGAATAATTTATATACTGTATTTTCTTCCCAGTTATTATTCACTATATATCTTCGTAAATAAAAATTGTGTTTTATAAAGTTATATTGTATCTCAATTTCAATGGTATCTTCAATAATTTTAAACAAATGTATTTTTGATGTATCGATAAATGAAATTGGATTTTCAGGCTCAATTACAAAATTTGAATTCAATTCCAGCTTTGAGCCACTTGATGGGGAAATTGAAAGAGTTAAGTATTCGATTTGCGGAATTGTATCAATATCTTCTTTTCTTTTTTTCTTTCTAATAAGTGATATTTCCCTGTAACGTAATAAAACTGTATCCGATTTATAAATTAAATTGTTTGAAGAATCAAGTACACTATAATTTACTGAAAAACGAATTGTGTCGGAATTAATCATTGCTGTATCTGTTAACCAGTATACAACCGTATCATTTAAAATAAAGTCTTCCTTAATGAACCAGTTGCCTTCAGGATTATAAAATACCGGATTAATTGTAATTATATCGAATAAAGGCCTGTTAAAAACAAACATTAATTTATATCTCTCAGGTCTTTCATCCTCAGCTAAATATTGCAAATCATCTTTTTCCTGAAATAAAAATAAAACAGGACTTTCGGCAATATACTGTTTTGAAATAGTTTCAATTACTGAATCGTTATCCGTGGTATCGGTAATATATACTTCGGTTAAATTAAATTGTACAAAAGAATCGGCAAAAGCAATAAATTCCTCCCTGGTATCATAAATATAATTCAAATTAATATCTTTTAATACAAATAACTTAAAAGTATCTAGTTTCATATTATTCATTTTAAATTCGCCATTTTCATCAGTTCTTGATAAATAAAACGGGACATGTTTTAAAGGGACTGAATCATCTAAATTATCATAAAGCATGGCGAATACATCTTCTGCAGGTTTATTAGTAAATGCATCAATTACTTTGCCTGTAAAACTCAGTGAATCAATCTCTTTTCCAGTTGAAAAAACAAATTCAAACTGGGGAATAGCATTACCTTCGTTATTGTCGACAATTGCATCAGCAAAATTTAAAGTATATGTAGTATTTTCTAAAAGGTCTTCATTAAATTCAATCTCAATACTTTTCCCTTTTAAAACAATATTAGGTTTTTTCTCCATGGGTGGAGAAATTATTAATTTTTTATTGGCATCTTTAAGTTGTACATATTCATCAAAATATAATTCAATATATTTACCTTTAAAATTTTTAGAAAAATTTGCAGGTTTACTTTTTAAAAGTACAGGGGGAGTTTCGTCTTTTGGCCCGCCGGATAATGAACCCTGATTCGCACAATTGTAAGTAACAAATAATATAAAAAGAGCAATTATTATGAAATAAAAATATTTGAGAATGTATAGTTGAAAATTTTTATTTTTATTATACATATAGTAATTTAAATATCTATCGTTAATAAATTTTATTAGGGTTTTAAAATTAATTAAATAATATTAAAACTGTAATTAAAGTTAGATTATTATATATTTGGATTTTGTTTTAATAAATAAAAAAGTACAGTATGATTCTTGATTATATAACATGGAATGCTAATCCTGAAATTGTAAATTTAAAGGTAATTGCAATTCGTTATTATGGATTATTCTTTGCCATATCATTTTATTTAGGCTATGTGATTTTTACAAAATTTTTTAAGAAGGAAAGAATACCACAGGAATTGCTCGATAAATTAACTATTTATATGGCTTTAGGCACTTTGATTGGTGCGAGGCTCGGACACTGTTTGTTATACGAACCATCGTACTATTTAAGTAATCCTGCTGAAATTTTGAAGGTTTGGAAAGGCGGATTAGCCAGTCATGGAGCAGGCATTGGAATTATAGCAGCAATCATTTTATTTTGCCGTAAAACGAAGAAGAATTTTTTCTGGGTAATGGACAGAATAGTTATTGTTGCAGCACTGGCAGGGTTTTTTATTAGGATGGGAAATTTAATGAATTCGGAGATTTATGGGATACCTACCAATAGCAAATACGGATTTATTTATGCCAGAAGTTATACAGGATTATTTGACGAAAGCAAGAGCATTAAAAATTTCAGGTTTAAAAAAATGCCAACCGATACAATGGTTCAGGAGCGGTTTGTGCCAATTAAGGTTGAGGTAAAATTAGATAACAGAATACGAAATGAAGACCAGGCCAGGAATTTTATTGAAAC
>JAFGQQ010000271.1 GCA_016935595.1 Bacteroidales bacterium | reverse complement strand
GTTATTTCATAAACGTTGTTATAATATTTATTTAAGGAAGCATATAATATATTTTTTACCAGTGATGATTTCCCTGATCCGGAAACACCTGTTACCACAGTTAATATATTTAATGGAAACTTAACATTTATGCTTTTTAAATTATTTTCAAAAGCTCCGATAATTTCAATATAATTTTGCCATTTTCTTCTTTGTTTGGGAATAGGTATACGCTCATATCCATTCAGGTATTTTGCAGTTATACTTTTTTCTTCTTTAAGGAGAATGGAATGATTTCCCTGGAAAATAATTTCTCCACCTAGTCGCCCGGCTTTTGGACCGATATCAATAATTTCATCAGAGGCACGCATTATTTCCTCGTCATGTTCAACCACAATAACCGTATTTCCAATTTTTTGAAGATTTTTTAATACATCTATTAATCTGTGTGTATCCCTTGCATGTAATCCAATACTGGGCTCATCCAGGATATATAACGAACCAACAAGACTACTCCCTAACGAAGATGCAAGGTTTATTCGTTGTGACTCTCCACCGGAAAGAGTATATGAAGAACGGTTGAGTGTTAAATATCCTAATCCTACATTATCAAGGTATTCTAACCGGTTATTTATTTCAAAAAGAAGTCGTTTTGCTACTTTCTGTTGATGTTCTGATAATTTTAAATTTTTAAAATGGATAATGAGTTCCGAAACCGGCGTTAGCATTAATTCCTTTATATTCTTTCCTGCTACTTTAACATATTCAGTTTCTTTTTTTAACCGTGTTCCTTTACATTCAGGGCAAACCGTTTTTCCCCTGTATCTGGCAAGCATTACCCTGTATTGGATTTTATAACTTTTCGATTCAACATATTTGAAAAAAGCATTTATTCCTCTGAAATATTTATTGCCAGTCCATAATAATTTTTTTTGCTCTTGTGAAAGTTCATAAAAAGGTTTATGTATAGGAAATCCGAATTTATCGGCATTGTATACTAATCTGTCTTTCCATTTTTTCATTTTTTCACCTTTCCAGCAGGCAATGGCTTCCTGGTATACAGAGAGATTTTTATCTGGAATAACCAGGTTTTCGTCTATTCCGATTACCTGTCCGTAACCTTCGCAATATTTGCATGCCCCAACCGGACTGTTATAGCTAAACATATGTACATTGGGCTCTTCGAATTCGATGCCATCGCATTCGAATTTGTTGGAAAATTTTTCTTCAATTATTTTATCATTTTTATATGTTTTGATAATACATTCACCTTGTCCTTCATAAAAAGCCGATTGAATTGAATCGGCAACACGGTTTTGAAATTCATTGGTTTTATCAATAGTTATTCTGTCAATAACAATTTTAAATGAGTCGAGATTATTTATTATATTTCCATTCTTTAATAAATTTTCAATTTTAATTATCTCACCATCTTTTTCAATCCTTGTATTACCTTGTTTTAGAATATTTTGTAATTTTTCTTCGACAGGCAGATTTTTTTCATTAATAATTTTAGTCAGAATTAAACTGCGGGTACCTGTTGAAAGAGATAAAACATAATCAACTACATCAGAAACAGTATGATGTTTTACTTCTTTGTTTGAAACAGGGGAGTAAGTAATGCCAATTCTTGCATATAGTAATTTAATAAAATCGTAAATTTCAGTTGTTGTACCTACAGTTGAACGAGGATTCCGTGTATTTACTTTTTGTTCAATTGCTATGGCAGGAGGTATGCCTTTTATTGAATCAACATCTGGCTTATTTATCCGTCCCAGAAATTGCCGGGCATAGGACGATAAACTTTCAACATAACGTCTTTGCCCTTCTGCATAAAGAGTATCGAAAGCTAACGAGGATTTTCCTGATCCAGATAATCCCGTAATTACAATAAATTTATTTCGGGGAATATTTAAATTAATGTTTTTAAGATTATGAACCCTGGCACCTTTAATTTCAATAAATTTTGTGCTTTTCCCTTCTTTTTCTGGCATAATTATTGTTATAAATATTCTTAAAAAGTGTTAAATATTTACTGAATATTTAATATTTTTTTTAAAGAATATAAAATATTTTTTATTTCTTTACGTTTACAAAAATAAATTAATAATTCTTAAAAATTTTAAAAAGGAGGGCTGCCTATAGCAAAATTCTACTTAAACTAACTTAAATACTAAAAATAGAATTATGGCAGCACAAGTTATTTCTGATTTTGAACTTGTAAATCAGTTTGTTAAAGGAAATAAATCAAGTATCGAGACTCTTATTAACCGGCATAAAAACAAGGTTTATACCTATATTTTATTATTGGTAAAAGACGAACATCTCGCCGAAGATATTTTTCAGGATACTTTTATTAAGGTTATCAAATCATTAAAGAGCGGAAAATACCAGGATAATGGAAAATTTCTTTCCTGGGTTGTACGCATTGCACATAACCTGGTTATCGATCATTTCCGAAAAGAAAAGCAACTGAATACTTGTTCTAATGATGATTATTCAATGAATTTATTTGATTCTCCAAAATTTTCTGAAAAAACAATTGAAGAACAGATTATAAAAGAACAGATTGAAAATGATGTGAGAGCTCTGGTTGATTTATTGCCCGATGACCAAAAGGAAGTTATTTTGTTGAGGCATTATGGGGCATTAAGCTTCAAAGAAATTGCAGAGCAGACAAATGTCAGCATAAACACTGCTTTGGGGAGAATGCGTTATGCATTGATAAATCTTAGAAAATTAATTAAAGAGAAAAATTTAAATCTTGTTTATTAATGAAAATGAGCTTGTTAATTAAAAATAAAAATTATTGTATAAAAAATATACTTCAATACAATAATATATATATCTATTCGTTTCACTGATATAAATTAAATTAAACCAAATTATGCCTATGGGAAAAAACTCTACTATTTTTTATTTAGTAAACAACACAAATCAAAATCAAAACCAGGTTCTTTTAGATGATATATTTGAAAATACAGATGAAGATGAAAACGAGGAAGTAAATTATTATTTAAATAATTTAGAATTTAAAGTTCATGAACGTGTTTTAGAAAAAGTTTTTGATTTTGCTAAAAGGTTTACTGTATAAGTAAAATATTTTTACAAAAGCTGTCTTAATTAAGGCAGCTTTTTTTATTTATATTCAATTAAATACTTAGTTAATTTATAAGTTTATTATTTTATCATCCAACCATAATAATATACTTTTATAGAAAAGATATTTCTGTATCTTTGCACTTCAGTTTATATCCTTATTATGGAAAATTTTATTGTTTCGGCACGAAAATACCGGCCCGATAATTTTGAATCGGTTGTTGGGCAAGGAGCAATAACCCAAACTTTAAAAAATGCGATAAAAAATCAGCAAATCGCCCAGGCTTATCTTTTTTGTGGTCCGCGAGGTGTAGGCAAGACAACCTGTGCCCGTATTTATGCTAAAATATTAAATTGTAAGAATCTTACTTCTTCTATTGAAGCTTGTAATGAATGCGAATCTTGTCAATCATTTAATCAATCAAGGTCATACAATATACATGAACTCGATGCAGCTTCAAATAATTCCGTTGATGATATCCGAAACCTCATTGACCAGGTTCGTATTCCTCCTCAAATAGGTAAATATAGTGTATATATAATAGACGAGGTTCATATGCTTTCACAGCAAGCATTTAATGCATTTTTAAAAACACTAGAAGAACCGCCAAAACATGCAGTTTTTATATTGGCAACTACTGAAAAACATAAAATTATCCCGACAATTTTATCACGTTGCCAGATATTTGATTTCAACCGTATAAAAATTGATGATATAGTAAAATTCCTCGAACAGATTGCTATTAAAGAAAAAATTAGTTATGAACGTGAAGCATTTCATATTATTGCTCAAAAAGCCGATGGAGCAATGCGTGATGCTTTGTCTATTTTCGACCAGGTAGTTAGTTTTTCTGAAAATAATATTTCTTATAATCAAGTAATCGAAAATTTAAATGTGCTTGATTATGAATATTATTTTAAACAAGTAGATGCTTTTTTAAAAAATGATGTTGCTCAAACATTACTAATATTCGATGAAATTCTTGATAATGGTTTTGACGGCCATCAATTTATAAACGGATTAAGTGCACATTTGCGAGATTTGCTTGTTTGTAAAGATTCATCGACTGTTCAACTTTTAGAAGTTGGTGAAACAATAAAAGATAAGTATTTACAACAATCGGTTATGTGTGAGAATGATTTTTTATATAATTCTTTAGCAATTATAAATGATTGTGATATAAATTATAAGATTAGCAATAATAAACGACTTCATGTTGAATTAGCTTTAATTAAATTAGCAAATTTATCCGATTCAAAAAAAAAAAATAGATTAGAAGAAAACAGCGTTTCTGTTGTTAAAGAAGAAGCTGATAATAAACCTGAAATAACTGTTGTAAATGAAAATCAGGCAGAAATAAAGAAGATTGATAAGCCTGTAGCAAAATCTCAAAAAAAGACAAATATTTCTATCAAAGATGCTTTGAATCCTATAAAAATTAATGATATTTCCGAGAAAAATGCTGATTTTAATATAATTGAAGCGAAAGAAAATAATATTTTTTCAGAAAAAGAATTAATAACCAAGTGGAGTGAATTTGGAGAGTCGATAAAAAATTCCAAACCGCGTTTATACAGTACTTTATCTTCCTCTACACCAATCATTAATGAAAATAATATAATAGAATTTACTGTTGCAAATCCTCTTCAAAAAGAAGCGATTAAAGATGTTCTAAAAGACCTTTTATATTTTCTTAAAAAAACATTAAAAAATAATACAATTAATCTGGAAATATTAGTCGAAGAAACAAAACAGGAGCAAAAGCTTTATACACAGGAGGATAAGTTTAAATATATGAGTGAAAAAAATAAGAATTTAGGACTGCTTAAACAAAAATTTAACCTCGATTTTGAATAAAATATTACTTTTGTCATTTTAATTAAAAGTAATATAATGTATAAAGTCTTCAATATAAAAATGTTAGATTGATGGAAGGAAAGAAGATTACAATTAAAGATGGTGTGCTGAGCATTCCTGACTATCCAATAATTCCTTTTATTGAGGGTGATGGCACAGGTCCGGATATATGGAATGCCTCACAAATGGTTTTCGATGCAGCTGTTGAAAAAGCTTATCATGGACAGAGAAGAATAATTTGGAAAGAAGTTTTTGCCGGGGAAAAATCTTATAACAGGAGTAATGAATGGCTTCCCCAAGAAACCCTGAATACAATTAAGGAATACTTAGTTGCAATAAAAGGCCCTTTAACTACCCCTGTTGGAGGTGGTATTAGATCTTTAAATGTTGCCCTGAGGCAACTACTTGATTTATATGTTTGTTTACGCCCGGTGAGGTATTATGAAGGAGTTCCCTCACCCGTGAAGAATCCTTCCATGACAAATATGGTTATATTCCGGGAAAATTCAGAAGATATTTATGCAGGAATTGAATGGATGAACGGGACTGATGAAGTTAAAAAACTAGTTAAGTTTTTGCATGAAGAAATGGGTGTAACTAAAATCAGATTTCCAAAAACAACTTCCATTGGAATAAAACCCATATCTAAAGAAGGTACTGAAAGATTAATAAGAGCAGCAATTGAGTATACAATAAAGCATGATTTACCCTCTGTTACTTTTGTACATAAAGGTAATATTATGAAATATACTGAAGGTGCATTTCGTGACTGGGGATATCAATTGGTAAAAAATGAATTTGCTGCTATTGAAATAGATGGAGGTCCCTGGTGTACATTGAAAAATCCTGTCTCAGGTAAAGAAATAATTATTAAGGATGTTATTGCCGATGCATTTTTGCAGCAAATATTAACCAGGCCAAAAGAATATTCGGTAATCGCAACCATGAATTTAAACGGAGATTATATTTCTGATGCTTTAGCAGCAATAATTGGGGGAATTGGTATTGCTCCCGGTGCAAATATTAATTTTGAATCAGGACATGCCATTTTTGAAGCAACTCATGGAACTGCACCTAAATATGCGGGACAGGATAAAGTAAATCCCGGATCGCTTATTCTTTCGGGTGTAATGATGTATGAATATTTGGAATGGAGAGAAGCTGCCAGTTTAATTGTGAAAGGAATGGAGAAAGCTATAAAAAATAAAACTGTCACTTATGATTTTGCTCGATTAATGGAAGGGGCTACAAAAGTAAAATGCTCGGAGTTTGGAAGAGAAATAATTAAAAATATGTAAATTCTTTATATATATTTCTTTATATTGAATATTATAATTACAATTTTATCTAAATTTCATGGAGATATTATTTACAGGCAATTACAATCCAAATTATAATAGAACTTTAATTATTAAGTCTGGCTTAAAAGCAAATAATATAAATTTCCTCGAAATTCCAATTCATAATAATCTGGAGTCATGGAAAAATAAAATATCTGATATAATAAATAAAGTTGATTACGTATTTATACCTCCATTTGCCCATAAAACTGTAAAATTTATAAAAAAATTTACAAAAAAAAGAATCATTTTCGATCCTTTAATTTCACAATATATGACTCGGGTGTATGATTTTCAAAAATATCCCTATTATTCTCCAAGAGCTTTAAAATATTATTTTATTGATAAGATCGCATTTAAAAACTCCGATATTATAATTGCTGATACCCAGAATCATTTAAAATATTTCCAAAAAACATATAAAATTCCTTTAAATAAATTGGAGGTATTATATATTGGTGTTGACAATAAACTTTTTTATCCTTTAAATATGAACCATTCAACTCGTTTTAAGGTTGGATTTTACGGTTGTTTTTTGCCTTTACAAGGAGTAAACAAAATAATTGAGACTGCACGAATTTTGAAAAAACACGAAGATATCATTTTTGAATTAATAGGTACAGGTAGAGGATTAGAAGAAGCAAAAAGATTAGTTAAAAAATATAATCTTTCTAATGTTGTATTTAAAGGATGGATTGAATATGAAAGACTTAATGATAATATTAACAATTTTGATATATGCCTTGGGATTTTTGGAGATTCAATAAAAACAGAATTAGTAATCCCTAACAAAGCATTTCATTATTCTGCTTGTAAAAAATGTATGATTACAAAAAAGACGAAAGGTATTCAAGAAATTTATACAGATGAAAAAGATGTTATTTTAACAAACGGGCATTTCGAAGATATTGCGGAAAAAATATTATTTCTGAAAAATAACCAGGAAAAAAGAAAAGAAATTGCAGAAAATACTTATAATTTGATTACTAATAAATATAATGATAGCGAAATCGCTAAAAATTTTATAAAAATAATTTCTAAATTTTGAATTTTACTCAGATTATATTTACTTTTGCGCCCTGATTTAAATTAATGTAATAAAAGTAAAATAAAATTTATGAACCAGTATGAGACCGTTTTCATTTTAACTCCCGTTTTATCTGAAAGTCAGGTAAAGGAAACGGTAGATAAATTCCGGAAGGTAATTACCGATAACGGAGGAGAAATTATTCACGAAGAGGATTGGGGTTTGAAAAAATTGGCTTACCCTATCCAAAAGAAGTCTACAGGATTTTATCATTTGTTTCAGTTTCAAATTGAAGGAGATGGTATAGAAAAATTAGAAATTCAATATCGTCGGGATGAAAGAATTATCCGTTTTTTAACCATAAAAATGGACAAGTATGGTAAAGAATATAGCGAAAAGAAAAGAAAAGCCCAAAACGAAAAAAAAGCGGAGGAAGTATAAATGACACAAAATCAATCAGAAATCAGGTATCTTACTCCACCAACCGTAGAGATTAAAAAGAAAAAATATTGCCGGTTTTTAAAAAACCGGATTAAATATATTGATTATAAAGATCCCGAATTCCTTAAGAGGTTCTTAAATGAACAGGGTAAAATCCTTCCAAGACGAGTAACAGGTACTTCTTTAAAATTTCAACGAAAAGTTACACAGGCCGTAAAAAGAGCCAGACATTTAGCTTTATTGCCTTATGTAACCGATTTATTAAAATAACAGGGAGGATAACCAAATGGAAATTATATTAAAACAAGATGTTGAAACCTTAGGTCATAAAAATGATATTATTACAGTAAAAGATGGGTATGCAAGAAATTTTTTAATTCCTAAAGGTTTAGCAATTGCTGCAACTCCCTCGACAAAAAAAGTTCATGAAGAAAACATAAAACAAAGGGCACATAAAGAAGAAAAACTCAAAAACAATGCTCTTGAAGTATCAGAGAAATTAAAAGATTTAAGTTTGACCATTGGAGCTAAAACCAGTTCAACTGGTAAAATTTTCGGATCGGTTAATACAATACAAATTTCTGAAGCTTTAAAAGCCCAGGGTTTTGATATTGACAGGAAAAGTATTTCTATTGAAGACGACTCGATAAAACAAGTAGGTAAATACAAAGCAAAAATTAAATTATATAAAGAGGTTGAACTTGAAATTAATTTTGAAGTAATTGCAGAATAGAAATAAATGGCTTTTTAGACATCCTCATTTTATAGCAATTGCTTCTATCTCGATTAATACATTTTTAGGCAGTCTGGATACTTCAAATGCAGCACGGGCTGGTGGATTCATAGGAAAATATTTCGCATATACCTCATTCATAGACTGAAAATCTTCCATATTTTTTAAATAACAAGTTGTTTTAACAATATGATCGTAATTACATTCTGCTGCTTTTAAAATTGCTCCAATATTTTCTAATACTTGGCTGGTTTGTTCAGTAATATTTCCGTTAATAATTTCATTTGTTGCAGGATTTATTGGAATCTGACCAGAGATAAATAATAAATTATTTATTTCAATGGCTTGACTATATGGGCCTATAGCTTTCGGGGCATTTTCAGTAGAAATAATTTTTTTCATAATGAGATTATTTAATAGTCAATTAAATTTTATGCGGAATTACACAGTTAAATTAATAACCAGGAAACTAAAGCTTTTTTTTATAAATACGATATCGTTTATATACTTGTCCACCTATTTTTTCCATTTCCATTCTCATCTTTGTATTGTTTTCTAATTCTAGATGACTGTCCATAAATTCCATGCCATATTTTTGTGCAGTTTCAAGTATTTTTACTCCTAATAGAGCATCCAATCCCTGACCTCGGTATGATTCTTTTATACCACCCAGTAATAGATTTAACTGCTTGGTTTTTTTCTGGTAAGAAAATACCTTCAAAATTCCAAATGGCAATAATTTTCCCTTGCAAGCAATAACTCCTTTACTTATATCGGGCATACCAATAATAAATGCAACAACCTCGCCTTGCGAATCGATTATAACTTTTATAAATTCAGGATTAAGCAATATTAAATAGCGATTGGCAAAATCGTCCATCTCTTTTTCCTCAAAAGGAGCAAAAGCATAAATATCAGCAAATGTTTCATTCATAAGTTGAAATACTGGTCTGATATATGGTTTAATCTCACTTCTTTTGGTGAATTCAATAATATTTATATTATTTTTTTTAGTAACTCTTTCATAAATTGATTTATAGAGATCTGGTATTTCATTAGGTACAGGCACTTTATATACTACACAATCAATTTTTTTTGAGTAACCTTCATTTTCAAGCATTTTAACCATATACTCATAATTTCCGTTTGTTGCTATCACAATAGGATTAATAAATCCTTCTACCATAAAGCCTTGTGGATCTTTATCCGAGAAACCCAAAGGACCAACAAGATTTCCCATGCCCTTATTTTTTGCCCATTCCTCAACATAGGAGATTAAAGCATGAAATACTTCTTGGTCATTAAAAGTTTCCATAAAACAAAACCTTCCATCCTTTTCATTATGAGATTCATTATACCTGTAATTAATTATACCCATTATCCTTCCAGCTATTTCTTTTCCTTTGTATGCTAATGCTAATGTAGTATCGGAATATGAAAAAGATTTGTTTTTTTTGGGATTAAAAAAAGTATAATCATCCATATAAATAGGCGGAACCCAATTTGAATGATTTTTATGAATTTTAGCAGGAAGGTAAATAAATTTCTTTAGTTCTTGTCTGCTTTGTATTTCTTTAATTTTTATATCCATTATTCTAATATAGGTTTGTTAATATAATCAATGAAAATAAAATTATAAATTGCTGAAATATAGTAAAAAACATGATATGAAACATTTTTGTTAATTATTATTTTTTTGAAAATATAAATTAAAAACAAATAAAATATAATTTTATATTTTTTATTTGAAAAAATGTGAGAAATCTTGTGTTATAACAATGTGCAGGGGGAATATTTTTTTGAAAAAAAGAGTAATTTTTTCAAAATTTATATTTGATCTAAATAAACATTGAGCTTTTATTTATGAATTTACTTTAATTAACATTTATTAAATTTTTAATTAACAAAATCTTAATGTAAACACGGTCTGTATTATTTGATAATCAGTTATTTGAACTTTTTTATTTTTTTTAAAAAAATTAATTTCCTGAGAATAATTATAATAGATTTTTTATAAAAAAATCAATAGTAAAATAATTTTTTTTTTCTTTTTTTTTTTTACAACTTAGGTT
>JAFGQQ010000270.1 GCA_016935595.1 Bacteroidales bacterium | reverse complement strand
TTACCTTCATGACTGCTTTTAATGAAGTTAACGGAATACCGGCATCAGGTAATGAATTTTTATTAAAACAGGTATTGAGGAAAGAATGGGAGTTTAACGGTTTTGTAGTGAGTGACTGGGAATCGGTTCGACAATTAGTTGTGCATGGCTATTGCCAAAACGAAAAAGATGCGGCGGAAAAAGCTATTAATGCTGGTGTGGACATGGAAATGGCCAGCACAACTTATGTTGATCATATTGAAGAATTAATAGATGAAGGAAAATTATCTATAAAAACTATTGATGAATCGGTACGCAGGATATTAAGAGTGAAATTCCTTTTAGGATTATTCGACAATCCTTATACAGATACATCTTTATATCCAAAACCATTAAACCAAAAACACAAGAAAGTTGCCCAAAAATTAGCCACTCAAAGCATTGTACTTTTAGAAAATAAGAATAATATACTTCCGTTAAGTAAACAAATTAAAAAAGTTGCAGTTATTGGTCCTTTAGCTGATGCACCATATGAACAAATGGGAACATGGGTTTTTGACGGTGATAAAATTAACTCTATAACGCCTTTA
Organism: Bacteroidales bacterium; assembly: GCA_016935595.1. Next base: position 3,284 of record JAFGQQ010000270.1, on the reverse strand, counting down.
AATTCAATTAGAGAGTTTTTAGGTGAAGACAGGGTAAAGTATGCTCCTGGAATGGAAATTAGCCGTACATTGCATAAAAATGGCTTTAACAAGGCATTGGAAGCTGCTAAACAATCGGATGCAGTTTTATTGTTCTTAGGGGAAGAATCAATTTTATCTGGAGAATCCCACTGTAGAGCAGATATCGGTTTACCAGGAGTTCAGGAATATCTGGTTAAAGAATTAAAGAAAACAGGGAAACCTTTAATTGGAATTATTCTTGCTGGCCGACCTTTGACTTTTGAAAATATTTTTAATGATTTTGATGCTTTACTATATGCATGGCATCCGGGAACAATGGCGGGCACTGCGATCAAAGATATAATTTTTGGAATCGAGTCACCATCCGGTAAATTGCCTGTAACATTTCCAAGGGTGGTCGGACAAATTCCCATTTACTACAGCCAGAAGAATTCCGGTAAACCTGCAACAGATGAAACATGGGAAAGAATGAATGATATACCTGTTGAAGCCTTTCAGTTATCAATAGGTAATACCAACCATTACTTAGATTATGGCTTTAAGCCTTTATATCCGTTTGGATTTGGATTATCCTACACAACTTTCGAATATAGTGAAATTCAAGTATCATTTTATAAAATAAAATTAGGTGAAACCATTAGAATTACTGCCAAAATTAAAAATACAGGTAATTTTAAAGCAGACGAAGTCGTACAATTATATATTCGTGATTTGGTCGGGAGCAGGACAAGACCGGTTAAAGAACTTAAAGGTTTTAAAAGAATAAATCTTCAACCCGGTGAAACTAAAACAGTTGAATTTGAGCTCCACACTGATGATTTGGCTTTTCATAATCAAGCAATGGAATATGTTACCGAACCTGGTAGATTTAAAGTTTGGATTGGAGGAAGTTCCAACGCCGACTTAGAGACTGAATTTGAAGTTATTGAATAAATTGGAATTATTTTGGAAATTAAAAACATATTTTTGTATTATTCCGGACGATTAATTTCCGGGATCAGTCTCAATTTATTCATTAAAAATATTATTAATTATGAAAAACAATAGATTGTATATTATTCTGGTAACACTTATTGTTGCCCTAGGTGGATTTTTATTAGGATTTGATAGTGCAGTTATTTCAGGTGCTACGCCATTTTACAAAAATGTTTTTGGTTTGGATTCAGGATCATGGATTCTTGGATTCTCGGTAAGTTCGATAATTGCCGGTGCAATTGTTGGGAACTTTATTGGAGGTCCGTTCTCTGATAAACTGGGACGTAAGGGTGTACTTACTATCACTGCCATATTATTTACGTTTTGTGCTTTTGGCACTGCTTTTACGAATAGTATTTATTTTTTTGTAATAGCACGTATTATTGGTGGTTTGGGTGTGGGGATGGCAATTCTTGTGGCACCAATGTACATTGCTGAAATATCTCCCCAAAAATACAGGGGAACTCTTGTTTCAATAAACCAGTTTAATATTGTAATAGGTATATCAATCGCTTATTTTTCAAACTATTTTATTCTTCAGAGAGTTGATGATCCAACAATAAATTGGCGATGGATGCTTGGAGTTGGAGCAATTCCTGCAATTTTATATTTTTTATTACTTTTCCTTGTACCTCAAAGTCCTCGTTGGTTAGCCCTTAAAGGCAGAGATGAAGAAGCAAAAAAGGTGCTTTGTAGAATAGGCGGAGAGAAATACGCAAACGAGGTACATCAAGAGATAAAAGCTAATATAAATAAATCAGCTAAATCTGAAAAAGGCAATTTTAAAGAAGTTTTTTCAAAAAGTATGACAACCATTCTTATTATAGGATTTGGAATAGCATTTTTTCAACAAATCACAGGTATTAATGCTATTTTTTACTATGCACCAATGATTTTCGGATTAGCTGGGGGAGCGCAGGATTCAGCCTTTATTCAGGCAGCGATACTTGGCTTGACAAATGTTGCATTTACAGTTGTTGCAATGTTTTTAATCGACAAACTTGGGCGAAAACCTTTGCTTATAATTGGTTCTATTGGTATTACATTATCCCTTACACTTGCTGGAATTGCCTTTAAAGGTGCGACTTATCAAGTACAGGATAATACTATTGTAAATGTTATTAAAGCTGTAGAAAAGAGTGAAGAAGAATTAAAAGATTTAACGCTTATTCAATCGGGATTAACAGAATTGGTTGGAAAAAAATATAACAACGAGGTAGTTTTCTTTAATGATGTAGAGGAGAAAATAGGTCCTGCAAATTACAACCTGTTCAAAAATGATATTCTGGAAAATACAATATCAATGAATGCCATACTCGTATTAATAGGTTTAATTGTTTATGTAGCATCTTTTGCAATATCATTAGGACCGGTAATGTGGGCTTTATTATCAGAAATATTCCCGAATAAAAACAGGGGTTTAATGATATCTATTGTTGGCACATGGAATTCAATTGTAAGTTTTAGTGTGGCAACAGTATTCCCCGTAGAGCTTGAATTTCTGGGTGCAGCAGGCACATTCTTTATTTTTGCTGTTTTCGGACTGGTAACCTTATTATTTACTCTTAAGTTTATTCCTGAAACAAAAGGTAAATCCCTGGAAGAATTAGAAAAAATATTGGTGAAAACAAATTAAAAAATAAACGTATGAAAAAGCTATTGAATAAATTAATGTTTGGCCTGATTATATTATTGTTTATTTTCTGTTCGAAGCAAAAAGGCCCTGTAAAAGTTGAACTAAAATTTGAAGATGGAAAATATCAGTTATATAGAGGAGGCAAACCTTATTATATAAAAGGTGCTGGATGTGAATTCGGTGATATAGCAAATCTGGCTTTCCATGGAGCAAATTCTTTCCGTACATGGCGGACTGAAAATGGTAAAGATAGCGGGCAAGTAATACTGGATAAAGCCCAGGAAAACGGACTTACTGTAATGATGGGACTTGAAATTGGCAGGGAAAGACATGGTTTTGATTATAATGATACAGCCAGTGTAAAAAAACAATTTGAATATGTGAAAGGCGAAATAATGAAATATAAAGATCATCCTGCTTTATTAGCATGGGGAATTGGGAACGAACTTAACCTGTGGTATAAAAACAAAAAAGTTTGGGATGCGGTTAATGATATCGCAAAAATGATACATGAAGTGGATGGTAATCATCCGGCAACAACAATGCTTGCAGGAATAGGAAAAGATGAAGTTGATTATATAAAAGACAATTGTCCTGATTTGGATTTTTTATGTATTCAAATGTATGGCGACATTATTAATCTCGAGCAACG
>JAFGQQ010000269.1 GCA_016935595.1 Bacteroidales bacterium | reverse complement strand
GTCCATTTAACATCAAGTCGCCAAAGTTCTTTGCCAGTAAAATATGAAATAGCACGGTAGCTTGGCACATGTTTTGAATCCAAATAATTTCCATTACCCAGTCTGCTTCCCTGTAATATAACAACACTATTATTGTAATTATCTGCATTAAAATTATGCCAGATTGTACCTGTTCCTTTTATCACATCATCAAACCTGTATTGCCATACAATACTTCCATTTTCAGCATCAATTTTTTTCAGGTTATGATCGTACGCCCCCTGTATCAAATATAATCTACTACTTTCTTTTACAAGTAAGGGTTGTCCTGTCCATCCGGCTCCTGCCCAAATTTTTTCACCAATTTTCCTTGAAATCACCGTTTTTCCCTGACCTAAATATAGCTTCCAGTGAATATTCAGTTTTTCAGGTGTTGAATCACCATAAAAATTACGTTGATAATTTCCTAAGAAAGTCGGTATTAAAATTTCAATATCATCAGAAATAAGAATACTATCAAATTGTTGAGAAAATACAATAAAACAATTTAGGGAAAGTAAACATAAAATTAAGGCCAAAGAGTATTTCATCTGAAAATTAATCAAAAGACTGGCCGCTGTTTGAAGATATAATGATCATTTTTTCGTATTCGCCGGGCGAAAGATCATTAAAGTAATAATTAATAGGATTTATTTTCACATCATTTTTATGTACCTCATAATGCAAATGAGGTGCAGTAGAACCACCAGTATTTCCCACAAAACCAATAATATCTCCACGTTTTACCTTTTGACCGACTCTTACATTAAAATCATTTAAATGTGCATAAAGGGTTTTATAGCCAAATCCATGATCAACAATAATATGATTTCCATAACCTCGCCTTGATCGTTTTATTTCTAAAATAATACCATTTCCGGTAGCATAAACATCGGTGCCTGTTGGTGCAGTAAAATCCATACCATAATGGAATTTACGAATTTTATAAATGGGATGTATTCTATACCCCCAGCCTGAAGCTGTTCTTTTTAGATCTTTATTCGAAATAGGCATAATAGCAGGAATACTGGCCAACATTATTTCTTTATTTGTTGCCAAATCAATGATCTCATCGTATGATTTTGACTGTACTATTAATCCTCGGGATATTTGGTCTAATTTACGGGTTGCCTGAATAACCAATTCCGAATTTGAATACCCTTCAAGGTCTTTATATTTATTTGTTCCTCCATATCCGGCCATACGTACTGAATATGGAATAGGTTCGGCTTCAAATATTATCCTGTATATATTACTATCTCGTCGTTGAAGATCGAATAAAGTATTTTCGACTAAAATAAGCTGATTATTTATAATATCATATTGGGTTTTCATAAAATTATTCTCACGTTTTAACGCTTTTTCTTTAGGTGTATCGAAAAAATAAGAAAAACTTATATTAAATATAACTGCAACAACTACTAGGGCAGCTATACTTGATAAAGTTCTTAATAACCTGAATTTAAAAGTTGTATCAATCCTGTCATAACTTAATGACTCCGGATTAAATCTGTATTTCTTCTTTAACATATCAAGTTAAATAATTCGATTGATGAACTACGTACCTAGTTTAGATACAATTTTAAATAAAAATAGTTTAAAAACAATGGATTGTACGGAGAATTTATTAAAAAGTATTTAAGAAGTTTTAATTTTTACTGTAGTATTGTAACATTTTATTGTATTCTTCCGGACTAATATCATCATTAAAAAAGTATATAGGATTAACAGGTGTATTATTTATCATAACCTCATAATGCAGATGTGAACCAGTTGATCTGCCAGTATTACCAAGTAATCCTATTGCTTCTCCCCTGCTAACTTTTTGTCCTTCTTTTACATATATTTTATGAAGATGTGCATATTTTGTTTTGTACCCAAATCCATGATCTATCTCAACAACTCTTCCGTATCCAAATAATGTATATCGGGCCTTAGTGACTATCCCATCACCCGTTGTAACTATATTTCCTCCCTTAGGCCCGGCAAAATCTATACCGTAATGTTTGCTTGGTTTACCAGTAAACGGATCTTTTCTCCAGCCAAAATAATCGCTGATTCTTATATAATCATTATCTGATAATGGTTTAATGCTTGGCCTGGATTTAAGAAAAAGTTCTTTCTCTAATGCTTTTTCTATAACCTGATCATAAGATTTTGATTGAATATAGATTTGTTTTATTAATTCGTCTACGTTTTGTGATATATCAATTAATAATTCACTATTATTATAACCTTCCAAGTTTTTATATCGGTAAACACCACCAAAACCAGCTTTTCGGATACTACTCGAAATAGGTTCAATTTCGAATATTGGCCGGTAAAGATTATCGTCCCTTTGTTGTATCTGAACTAACTGATTTTTTACCTCATTAATATTTACAGATAAATGGCTTAGTTTACTTGATAAGTATAAATTTTCTTTCTCTAAAAGAAAAAATTCCGGTGTTTTACCATATAAAAAGATTAAAATATTAATAAATAATGAAATGCCTATAATTATTAGAAAATAATGTAAAAATAACTTTAATTTTTGTTTCCCTGAATATATAACTTTTTCATATGTAAGAGTATCCGGGTTAAATCGGAACTTTACTTTAGCCATTTAGGTTTAATTTTAGGTTATTCTTTAAAAATGTTTGTTGTTAGCAACAAATCTAAATAAAAAAATTAATTTTACAAACATTTTAATGAAAATTTGCATTTTTAACCTGTTGATAATCTGTTAGTAACTTCAAAAGCCTTATTATGACTGGAAAAGAGATACGTAACTCATTTTTAAAATTTTTTCGCTCAAAGAACCACCAAATCATCGATTCAGCTCCAATGGTTATAAAAAATGACCCTACATTAATGTTTACGAATGCAGGCATGAATCAATTTAAAGATATTTTTTTAGGAAACTCCCAAAAAAAATATAACCGGATAGCCAATTCTCAAAAATGTCTTCGTGTTTCAGGAAAACATAATGATTTAGAAGAAGTAGGACATGATACATACCATCATACAATGTTTGAGATGCTTGGCAACTGGTCGTTTGGCGATTATTTTAAAGAAACGGCAATTCGATGGGCTTGGGAATATTTGATTGATGTTTTAAAAATATCAGAAGATAAATTATATGTTACAATATTTGAAGGGGATGAATCTGAACTGCTTGACAAAGATATGGAGTCTTATGATTATTGGAAATTTTGGGTTAGAGAAGACCATATATTATGGGGGAATAAGAAAGATAATTTCTGGGAAATGGGAAACACCGGTCCATGCGGGCCCTGTTCTGAAATACATATTGATTTAAGACCTAACGAGGAACGAAAAAAAATAAAAGGATCTGATTTAATAAATAAAGATCATCCGTTAGTAATTGAAATCTGGAATCTGGTGTTTATCCAATATAACCGTAAAGCAAATGGTACATTGGAATTTTTATCTGAGAGACATGTAGATACAGGTTTAGGATTTGAAAGGCTATGTATGGTCTTACAAAATAAAAAATCAAATTATGATACTGATCTATTTCAGCCAATTATCTCTAAAATAAGCGAAATATGTAGTATTAAGTATGGGAAAAACAAGCAAACAGATATAGCCATGCGAGTTGTGGCAGACCATTTGAGAGCCATTTCTTTTGCAATTACCGATGGACAAATCCCATCGAATAATAAAGCAGGATATGTTATAAGAAGAATTTTAAGAAGGGCTGTTAGATATGGATATACTTTTTTAAACCAATGCGATCCGTTTATTTATAAACTTGTGCCTGAGTTAG
>JAFGQQ010000268.1 GCA_016935595.1 Bacteroidales bacterium | reverse complement strand
GCTAAGTTTTCTTCTCCTGACAGGCATCCCGGAACATTGTCCGATACATCAAATTTAACTGTGAAGCTCTATGCTTCGGCTATTGATGGCAGTATATTAGGAGGCGAAGCCTGGGGTGGTAAATCAGTTGGTGAAATCATCAATATTATTAGCCTGGCCATTCAAAAATCGATAACGGTTTATGAGTTGGTTTCATTCCAGATTGGGACACATCCTTTGTTAACGGCATCACCTGTAAACAATCCTATTATAAGAGCTGCCGAAGATATTGTTTGTAAAATCAACTATAAAGTTTAAACTTTATATACAATAGATTTGCTAATATTATTGTTGATTGTAAACAACAATGAATAAAATGAAACATCTTTAAAAAGTTGTAAATTTATTTACTTTACAAAAAAATAATGAACATAATAAAAAATATACCGGATATTATTCAGAAAGAATGGGATAACAGGGATGGGGCAGTTGTATTAACTACTGTGTCTGAAAAAGGGGTCCCTAATTCAATATATGCTACTTGCGTATCGAGATTTGAAGAAGATAAATTTTTAGTGGCCAATAATTATTTTAATAAAACACTTAAAAATATTCTTTCAGGAAGTAAAGGCTCCATTTTGTTTATCACAAAAAATCAGAAATCCTTTCAGCTTAAAGGAACAATAAATTATTACACCAGCGGAAAAGAATTCGATAATATGAAAAAATGGAACCCGGAAAAACATCCCGGTCATGGCGTAGCTGTTTTAACTGTTGAAGAAATTTTTTCGGGGTCAGAAAAGCTTTATTAAATCACTAAATGAAATACATTTTTAAACCTAAGCTGATTAGTCTTTTACAGCATAAGCTTATTACAAAAAAGACCGTTACAAAAGACCTTTTTGCCGGAGTGGTTGTGGGCATTGTAGCTTTGCCTTTAGCCATTGCTTTTGCTGTGGCATCAGGGGTTTCGCCCGATAAAGGATTAATTACGGCAGTTATAGCCGGATTTATTATTTCGCTATTAGGAGGGAGCCGCGTGCAAATTGGAGGGCCAACGGGTGCTTTTGTTGTTATTGTCTATACAATTATTGAAAAATATGGTGTCGACGGACTTATTATTTCAACCATGCTGGCTGGCATAATTTTGTTGACTTTTGGTTTACTAAAATTAGGGACATTATTGAAATTCATTCCTCATCCGTTAATAATTGGTTTTACCAGCGGAATAGCCGTAGTGATTTTTTCTATTCAGGTGAAAGATGCATTGGGTATTACTGTTGCCGGAATGCCTTCCGATTTTATTGAAAAATGGTTATTTTATTTGAAAAATTTATCATTGACAAACCTATATGCTGTTTCAATATGTTTTGTTACAATTATAATTACAGCTTTCACGCCACGGGTAACCAAAAAAATACCCGGTTCATTTTTAGCTATTATTTTTATTTCTGTAGTTGTTTATTTCTCAGGAATTGAAGTAGCTACAATTGGTTCAGTTTTTGGTGAAATACCATCAGGATTTAGTTTTTCAATTCCAAAGGTGGAATTAAAAAATATCACCTTTTATCTTGGCCCGGCCTTAACCATTGCATTATTAGGCGGAATTGAATCATTACTTTCAGCAGTTGTATCGGATGGCATGATAAGCAGTAACCACCGTTCAAATACCGAATTAATTGCACAGGGGATTGCAAATATTGTTACTCCATTTTTCGGGGGTATTCCTGCAACAGGCGCTATTGCCCGAACTGCTACCAATGTAAAAAATGGTGGAAGGACACCAATCGCCGGCATGATACATGCAATAACCCTTTTACTTATTATGCTTTTTTTTGGAAAATATGCTGAGCTTATTCCAATGTCATGCCTTGCTGGAATTTTAATGGTTGTAGCCTATAACATGAGCGAATGGAGGTCTTTTGTTTCTATTTTAAAAGGTTCGTTTTTCGATATTATTGTCTTACTAACTACTTTCATCCTTACTGTATTGGTCGACCTGACTATAGCCATTGAAATTGGTATTGTGCTGGCTTCATTATTATTTATGAAACGCATGGCCGATGCAGGTAAGTATTCAGTAACTGAGGTTGACAAGGATGTAATTGAAAATTATGCTGATATACCAAAAGAAATTGGAATATTTGAGGTAAGCGGCCCTTTCTTTTTCGGCTCTGCAAAAGAATTCAGTGAACTGATGAAATCGACCGGACAAAAATCGAAGATATTGATTATACGGATGAGACATGTACCTTTTATCGATTCCACAGGAATACACAATTTAAAGGAAGCAATTAAAAACATCCAGTCGTTTGGCACTAAGGTTATGCTTTCAGGAGTAAACGATACTGTTAAAAAAGACCTGACTAAAGGAAGGATTGTTTTCCTTATCGGAAAAGCAAATGTGTTTTCGAAATTCAGCGATGCAATTGAGGAAGCGAAGCAATTGGTTCTATCTGCAAATTAATGAAATCATATGTATTTTTATTGATACAAGATTTTTACTAATTTTATTGTATCATGAAAAAGATATCTTATTTACTATTTATTCCTGGTCTTTTTTCTTTTTTCTTTTCCTGTCATAAAGAAGAACTACCGGGTGTAATAAAAATATCGGCAATTGTAAATAATGTAACCCGGTATGAAGGAAGCGATGGAAGCATCGATATTACAGTCACAGGGGGTGATCTTCCATATAATTTTTTTTGGTCAAACGGCAAAACTTCCGAAGACATTGACAGCTTAATAGCCGGGGTTTATTCGTTAACAGTAACCGACAAAAACAATACAACTAAATCAGATACTTTTGAAATAACCCAGCCCGAAAATCCGGATACCATTCCAGAAACTGTCCCATTAGCCTTAACTATAACCGGCCAGGATGTTTCAGTATTTGGCGGAAACAACGGTGCTGCTTTTGCCGATGTAAGCGGAGGAATTAAACCGTATATTTATAATTGGTCAAACGGCTCAACCAATAAAGATATTTATAACCTGGTATCCGGAATATACATCTTAACTGTAACAGATGCCATTGAATCGGTTATTTTTGATAGCATTTTTATTTCACAGCCTACCGAAAATGAAATTGTGATAAGATATTCCGTAATTGGACCCACATTAACTGGTGAAGATGACGGCAGTATTGATATTACTGTTTCCGGGGGTTATCCACCGTATAGTTATTTATGGTCGAATGGCGCCGTAACCGAAGACCTTTTAAATCTTCCAGCCGGCGATTATTCAATTACAGTAACTGATTCAAAAAACCAAACAGCAGAAAAAACTCTCATTTTATCAGATGTGGTTACCGATGTTGATGGCAATACATATTCGAAAATTAAAATTGGCGATCAGATATGGATGAAGGAAAATTTGAAAGTAAAACATGACCCTGACGGAAACCCAATTACCAGTTATGCATATAATAATAACGAATCGTATGTAGCTCAATATGGCAGACTTTATACGTGGAATGTCGCCATGAACAATACGGTTATTGAAAAGTCCCAGGGATTATGCCCATGCGGCTGGCATATTCCGTCTGATGAAGAATTTAAAATACTCGAAATGTTCCTGGGGATGACCCGGAATGAAGCCGATATGGTTAATACATGGAGGGGGCTGGAAGTGGGCACCAGCCTTAAAGACGGCGGAAATTCAGGTTATGATGCCCAACTGTCGGGGAGAATGAATTCATCAGGTCAATACAGCCTGCTAGGGATTTTCGAATACATGTGGACCTCAACCGAATTCGGGGATTATGCCTGGCGGAGATGCCTCGATGTGAATTCTAACCTGTTAGGACGATGGAATACTTTTCCTAAAACCTATGGTTTTTCTGTACGATGTATTAAAGACGAATAAAAAACTATAAAATGAAAAAAATAAATATCTATTTAATATTGATTTTCATCGCTTTTATGGCTTGCAATAAAGGCAATGAAGGACAAGGCGATCCTGAACAAAAACTCGATTTTAAATCCTTAACTGCCGAGAAAGATACAATAAGCCCGGGTGAATCTACTCAAATTAAGGCAGTCGCAACGGGTTATAAGTTAACCTATTACTGGTCGGCTACCGCAGGCAATATTCTCGATACCGGCGCTACTGTAAATTACGCAGCATCGCCATGTCAGGCCGGAACAAACCAGATTACCTGTGAAATAAAAGACGGCAATAATGAATCAAAATCAAAAACAATAAGCATTGTTGTGTTATAAGAAACATATTGCTTTTATTTTATTTC
>JAFGQQ010000267.1 GCA_016935595.1 Bacteroidales bacterium | reverse complement strand
TCAATAAATGCCAGTCCGCGTTTTAACGAAAAAGGTGAATTTGAAGGTATGATTGCAAGTATTGAAGATATTTCGGAAATAATTAAAACCGAACAGAAATTAATAGAAAACGATAAATTACTTACCCAGCAAAATGAAGAATTAGCCGAAAGTTATGCACACATTAAAAGAATAAATGAAGAGCTTGAACTTGCAAAAATAAAGGCTGAAGAAAGCGACAAGTTAAAATCGGCCTTTTTGGCAAATATGAGCCATGAAATAAGAACGCCCATGAATGGTATTGTTGGTTTCGCATCATTACTTGGCAATCCGAACATTGACAACGAAAAAAAAAGCAGCTTTATCGAATTAATTAAAAATAGCTGTAATGATTTGTTAAAAATAGTGAATGATATTTTAGACATCTCAAAAATCGAATCACAACAAGTTGAATTACTGGAAGAACAATTTTCATTAAATAACCTTCTCGAAGAATTAAAGTTTCACTATGAGCAAGTAATAAATAAATATGAAGATAAAGATATTCAATTAACCATTTCAACCGGATTAAGTGATAATGAAAGTATTATCATGAGCGACTTATTAAAAGTAAAACAAATTTTATGCAACCTGCTCGATAATGCTATTAAATTCACAAATCAAGGTGAAATTAAATTCGGGTATGAACTGGAAAATGAATTTTTCTTGACCTTCTATGTAATTGATACAGGAATCGGAATTCCAATTAATAAACAAAGTATCATATTTGAAAGATTCCGGCAGTCGGATGAAACCCTTTCAAGAGAATATGGTGGTGTTGGACTTGGTTTAGCTATTTGTAAAGGATACATCGATTTATTCGGGGGAGAAATATGGTTTGAATCAAAAGAAAATATCGGATCAGCATTTTATTTCACCTTACCCTATATAACTGTAAAAGAACCATTAGTATTAACTCAAACTAACACGGAGATGAAAACTTATAACTGGAGCGATAAAAAAATATTGGTTGTTGAAGATAATATTATCAGTGCCGAATATTTTGAAGAGCTATTCGATGAAACAGGTGCAAACTTCACACTTGTAGGTAATGGTATTGATGCTGTACAGGCAATTGAAAAAAATCAAAACTTTGATGTTATTTTAATGGATATAAGATTACCCGATATTAGTGGATATGAGGCAACCAGAAAAATTAAGGAAATAAATAAAAATATCCCTGTTATTGCGCAAACTGCCTTTGCCATGGAAGAAGATCTAAAAAAATGCTTATTAGCCGGATGTGATGAATATATTTCCAAGCCTATAGATAAAAATTTACTTTTCGAAAAAATTCAAAAAATCTTTAATAAACAATAAAAAAATTTATTATTCGAATTTTTTCTAATCAATTTATTATCTTAATGATACTAAAACCAACTTTTAAATATTAATAATTATGTCTGAAGAAATTAATAAAATTAAGCTATTGCAACAAGAATTGGATAAATTAAAATCAGAAAATAAGAAATTAGACACACAATTAATACAAATTTCAAAAAAACTGGCAGAATCAGAAGAATTCAAATCTAATTTTTTTTCAAATATTACAAATGAAATAATTAATCCTTTCACATCAATTATTAGCATTTCAGAATCAATACTAATGGCTGAAAAAGAAGACTGGAAAAAAACCTACTCTTTAATAGCTTTAATACATAATGAGGCAATTAATCTCGATATATTATTAAAAAATTTTCTATGTGCTGCACAAATCGAGGCTGGTGAGATTAATATGGATTATTGTAAGATCAATATGATTGAATTATTATATAATATCAAAGACCGTTTTAAATATTTAATCAAGAAAAAACATATAGAAATTGACCTTCTTTTTAACATTCAAAACCGGGAAAATCAGCTTTATTTTAATTCCGATCCCGAGAAATTAAAAACCATCATTACAAATTTCCTTTATTTGGCAATTGAATATAGTTTTGAAAATAAAAAAATTGAAATAAACACTTCAATAAAAAATAAAATACTTGGACTGCAATTTAAAGATTACAGTTCGGGTATTTCTTCTCAATATCACAAACTAATATTTGATAAATTTAACGGTATTAATAAAGTTAGTAAAATCGGCACTTATCATCAAGGTTTTGGATTAATAGTAAGCCGGTCGTTGCTGGAAATTATGGGAGGATACATAAAACTTAATGAAAAACAGAAGCAAGATGAAATTTTTACAATAAATATACCTGAGTCATCTGGCGAAATAACCGGTGTGAGTGAAAGTGGAGATGAGATTATTTTTTGAAATATGAGAGAAAAGAAAAAGGTTTTGGTTGTTGATGATAGCGCTGTTGTAAGGCAAGCCTTATCGGCTATAATAAACTCCGATCCTGAATTAGAGGTAATGGGAACTGCTGCTGACCCATATATTGCAGTAAGAAAAATTCAAAAAGAAATTCCTGATGTAATCACTTTAGACATCGAGATGCCGAGGATGGACGGTCTCACTTTCTTGAAAAAAATAATGAGCCAGCATCCTATGCCTGTTGTTGTTATCTCAAGCTTAACAGATAAAGGCACAGCTACTGCAATCAGGGCTTTAGAGTATGGCGCAGTTGAAGTATTTAGTAAACCAAGATATAGCTCGAGGGAGTTTTTCGAAGAACAAAAAATAAGGTTATGTGATATTATTAAGGCAGCAGCAATCTCAAGAATCAGAAGAAAAATAATTCCTGAACCAATAAAAGTTGTTCCCAAATATACTGC
>JAFGQQ010000266.1 GCA_016935595.1 Bacteroidales bacterium | reverse complement strand
TAATTTTATTGCAGTTGAATCCTTAAAAAAATTTACTGATGAATCAGTTCAAAAACTTGAATGGTTATTCTCCGGCGCAAAACTCAAAAAAGAAACAGATATTCAGGGATTTTTTATTGGTCCGCGTAAAGAAATGATTACCCCCTGGAGCACAAATGCTGTTGAAATTACTCAAAATATGGGTTTAAATGGAATTTCCAGAATTGAAGAATTCGACCGGGCGGAAAACATTGATATTGATTTTGATCCCATGTTAAAAGCCAGATATAATAATCTGAATCAACATATATTTACTATTGATATAAAACCAGAACCAGTAAAGGAAATTGACAATATTGATGCATATAATAAATCAGAAGGTTTAGCTTTAAGTGATGAAGAAATTGAATATTTAAATAAAGTTGCCAAAGCAAGAGGAAGGAAACTTACCGATAGTGAAGTATTTGGTTTTTCACAGGTTAATTCAGAACACTGCAGACATAAAATATTTAACGGAACTTTTGTTATTAATGGTCAAACAATGTCTGAGTCATTGTTTCAATTAATTAAAAAAACCACAAAAGAGAATCCAAACAAAGTAGTATCAGCATATAAAGACAATGTTGCTTTTATTGAAGGTCCTGTTTCCGAACAATTCGCACCAAAGACGCAGGATAAACCGGATGAATTTGAGGTAACAGATATAGATACTATTCTTTCGCTGAAAGCCGAAACCCATAACTTTCCCACTACTGTTGAACCTTTTAACGGGGCAGCAACCGGTTCAGGCGGTGAGATCCGCGATCGTATGGCCGGAGGAAAGGGATCTGTCCCACTTGCAGGAACTGCTGTTTATATTACTTCATATCCACGTTTGAATGGGGCCAGGCCATGGGAAAAAGCAATTATGGAAAGAAAATGGCTTTACCAAACCCCGGAACAAATATTAATTAAGGCTTCAAACGGAGCCAGTGATTTTGGAAATAAATTTGGTCAACCATTGATTTGTGGAAGTCTTCTCACCTTTGAACATGAAGAAAACAATACAAAATATGGTTTTGATAAAGTAATAATGCTTGCCGGAGGTGTGGGATTCGCAAAACAGCAAGATGCTAAAAAAGACCAACCTGAAGTTGGTGACCGGATTATTGTTATGGGGGGTGATAACTATCGTATCGGTATGGGTGGAGGTGCTGTATCATCGGTTGCGACTGGCGAATACCATAGCTCTATAGAATTAAATGCTGTTCAGCGCTCCAATCCTGAAATGCAGAAACGCGTATATAATGCCATTCGCGCAATGTCAGAATCTAATGAAAACAAAATTATATCTATACATGACCATGGCGCTGGTGGACATTTAAATTGCTTGTCAGAACTGGTTGAAGCCACCGGAGGTAAAATTAATATGGATAAATTACCCATTGGTGACCCTACCCTATCGGCTAAAGAAATAATAGGAAATGAATCGCAGGAACGTATGGGGCTTGTTTTAAAAGATGTTGATGTTCCATTAATGCAAAAAATAGCTGACCGGGAACGTGCACCTTTTTATAATGTTGGCGAAATAACCGGCGATATGCAATTTAAATTCGAAAATAAAAATGGCGAAACACCAATCGATATTAAACTCGAATATTTGTTTGGCAATCCTCCAAAAACAATTATTGAAGACAAAGCTGTAACAGTCGCGTTTGACGAAATAACATATGATTCATCAAAGCTTTTTGAATATCTGGAACAGGTGTTACAACTTGAAAGTGTTGCCTGTAAAGACTGGCTTACAAATAAAGTTGACCGCTCAGTAACAGGGAAAATTGCAAAACAACAAACTGCAGGCCCATTGCAACTTCCATTAAATAACCTGGGAGTGATGGCCATAGATTATCAGGGAATATGCGGAATAGCCACAGCTATTGGACACGCTCCTGTTTCCGGTTTAATTAATCCGGAATCTGGTTCGGTCTTATCGGTAGTTGAAGCATTAACAAATATTATATGGGCGCCTTTAACACATGAATTAAAAGTAGTTTCATTAAGTGCTAACTGGATGTGGCCTTGTAAAAATGAAGGCGAAGATGCGCGTTTATATAAAGCTGTGAAAGCTATTAGCGATTTCTGCATTGAACTCGGAATTAATATTCCAACCGGAAAAGACTCTTTATCGATGACCCAAAAGTATCCGGATGGTAATATAGTAATTTCACCTGGAACAGTAATTATCAGTGCCGCCGCCGAAGTAGATGATATTCGCAAAGTAGTTGAACCGGTTATCAGACCGATCGAAAATTCAAAACTGCTTTATATACCTTTTTCAAAAGCTGAATTATCATTGGGAGGAAGCAGTTTTGCACAGATTTTAAATAAAATAGGCAATGAACCGCCTCAAATTGATGATGCTAAATATATTGTTAAAGTTTTTAATGCAGTTCAAAAACTAATTAAGCAAAATTCCATAATTGCAGGTCATGATGTTTCTGCCGGTGGACTTATTACTACTCTGCTCGAAATGCTTTTTGCTGATAATATAACTGGAGCTTTAGTAAATTTTGACTGTTTTAATGAAACCGATATTATTAAAATACTGTTCTGTGAAAATCCGGCAATTGTAATTCAGGTCAATGATAATGAAGTAGAAGAATTACTTAATTCAGAAAGAATATCTTATATTGAATTAGGTAAAATAATTAATGACAGGAAATTAGATGTGACTCTAAATAATAAATCCTTTAATTTTGATATTAACAAACTGCGAGATTCTTGGTTTAAAACATCCTATTTACTCGACCGGAAACAAAGTGGCGAGAAACAGGCATTGGAAAGATTTAAAAGTTATAAAAACAATACAATTGATTATCAATTTACTCCCGAATTTTCAGGTCGATTTTCTCAATATAATATAGATCCTAAAAGACGAACAAAAACAGGAATAAAAGCAGCTATAATCAGGGAAAAAGGCGTAAATGGCGATCGTGAGATGGCTTATATGCTTTATCTTGCAGGTTTTGATGTAAAAGATGTTCATATGACCGATCTTATTGCAGGAAGAGAAACTCTTGAAGACATTAGTTTTATTGTGTTTGTGGGTGGTTTTTCAAATTCCGATGTACTTGGCTCAGCCAAAGGTTGGGCAGGAGCCTTTTTATATAACGAAAAAGCAAAAACAGCTCTCGAAAATTTTTATAAAAGAACCGATACACTGAGTTTGGGTGTATGTAATGGATGCCAGCTTATGGTTGAATTAAACCTGGTATATCCTGAACATGAAAACCGTCCAAAAATGGCATTAAATGTTTCGCATAAATTTGAATCACCGTTTCTTGGAGTTACTGTTCAAAAAAACAATTCAGTATTGTTAGGTTCTCTTTTAGGAAGTAAATTAGGAATATGGATAGCTCACGGTGAAGGAAGATTTGAGTTACCATATCCTGAGTCGGAATACCTGATACCCTTGAAGTTTGCACGCTCAGCTTATCCTGCAAATCCGAATGGATCGGATTACGATGTAGCAGCAATAGTATCAAAGGATGGAAGGCACTTAGCCATGATGCCCCATCTTGAAAGAGCGTTTTTTCCCTGGCAATGCGGGTATTATCCCGACAGTCGTAAAAAGGATGATGTAACACCCTGGATTGAAGCTTTCGTAAATGCCAGGGAGTGGGTGAAGAAACATAAAAAATAATTTAAAAGAGCTTATACTTCATTTATTTTTTATATTCTATAATAAAAGTCCTGCATTAATGCTTTTTATAGCAGAGTTGCATATATATTGAATAAGGTTTCTAACTACATTGTAATATAATCTTGGAATATTTTATTAAATCAAAAATATTTAAGTTTAAACAATTAAAATCTTTAATAAAAAATCTACGTATTCTATACATCTTAAAACAAAATCTCCTTTATAAGCATTCATCAATTTAACTGTATTCTATTCTTGTTTTTATTAAGATCAGTATTGAATCTACTCAATAAAAATAAAATCCGAAATTATTATTTAGCTAACCATTAGGGGTTATGCCTTGCTTAAATGACATTACAGCAAATAATAACCTTTAAAATAAAATAAACACAAGTATTATGGAAAAGAAACATGCTTTAGTTATGGCAATTATTGTTTTAAAAATAGTTATAATTGAACCTGTCGACAATTTATATGGCCAACTGGCAGAAGGAAATAAAATAGAATTTTGGTCACCAACTTATATTGACTACGAGCCTTTATTAAACGAAAAGCAATATATAATTAATGCAGTTATTGAAAAAACCGGAAAACATTGTTGCATTTTATTTGAGGAAGGAGATACTTTACCTTCTCAACATTTAATTGATACTCTTGTTCAAATTTTTGATAATATCTATTATCCTGAACTAACAACAGCATTTGGCCCGGTACCATTCGAATTCGTTAATGATTCAATGGTTTATGTTATATTTCTTAACGATCCTGAGTGGGGCGGTTTTTTCGATCCCGGTCAGTTAATGCCTGATACTTTTATATACAATAATTATAAAAAGCACAGTACAGAAAAAAATATAATATATGTCAACTCGGTTATTTTGGAATATGAAACAAAATATTTTTCAGTTGTTGCACATGAATTAACACATATGCTGACATGGAATTACGATCATTCGCCTGAGCCAATTGAAAACCCGGTAATGTATTGGGAAGATTCATGGATAAACGAAGCCTGGTCGGGATTAGCTACATCATATTTTAATTACGATTTTGTACTCTTCGGGCCTGATATTAAATACACAAACTATAGCGAGCTTTCATTTAATACTTCCTATATGAATGAGCCACTATTGTTTATATATTATTTATTAGATAATTATGGAGGATGGGATTTTATCAAAACACTACTAAATAACCAGCTTAATGGTATGGACGGAGTTGAAAACACTTTAAATAATTTAGGATATAATAAATCATTTGATGATCTTTTTACAGATTTTACGATAGCAAATTATGTAAACGATACTATTTATGCTGATGGTATATATTCCTATAAATCAATAAATTTAATTAGCTGTTTTAATTCAACGGAAACGAAATGCGCAAGAGCAAAATATGGATTATATGAAGGTGAGCTTGCCTTTTATGCGAAAGAATATTTTTATTTTGATTTACAGGAAGAGAATCCTTTACCCATTGAATTTCAAGGAGATGAAAACTCAAAATTCAGGTTGGTCTTTATATTGGCCAATAAGGATAAAGAAATAATGGAAATAAAAACAATTATACCTGATAACACAAATAGTGCTGTATTTTCAAAAGATTCAATTATTGAAGGATGTGACATATTGATTATGGCAATAATTAATATTGATCGCTCACTAAACGATAATGAATTGGTATCATTCACATATAAAACACCAGAACCTATTACATTAGCAAATAATTCACAAATAAAAAATGTTTTAATTTATCCAAACCCGGTATCACAAAACATAACAATTAAAAATATTATGAACAATAACCCGGCTTGTTTTGAATTATTTAATTTACAAGGTCGGAAGATACTATCGAAAACAATATTAAAAGATGAAAATATTAATCTCCAGCACTTAATAAAAGGTATATATTTATACAATGTAATAACCAACCATGGAATACAAAGTGGAAAATTGATTAAGGAATAATACTCAACTCAATTTTATAATAACATTTCGGAAAATAGTTAATAGGTAAAAATACTAATTTCTATACTATTATAATTAAATAAATATTATTGCAAAAGCAGAATTAGCGAAATATTGCTAAATTCATTATTTTAGCGGGCAATTTATTAATAATGCGAAAAATTATTTCAAACAATTTACTTTTGGTTATCAGTTATCTTTTGTTGTGTTTGGCAGTAGAATTTTTTTTATTGCAATACACAAAAGATCAAATACATATTTACTTAAACCAGTTTCATAATCCAATCCTTAACATTCTGTTTAAATATATAACACATCTTGGCAGTGGCTATTTTACCTTATTAATTGTTTTGCTTTTTCTATTTATTAAATATAAAAATTCGGTTATTCTTTTTATTTCTTTTATTTCGTCAGGAATTATTGTACAGTTTTTAAAGAATTTCGTTTATAAAGATTCTGTAAGGCCGGCAATGTATTTCAGTAACAAATACGAATTACAACTAGTGCCGGGTGTTGAGATGTATTATGCAAACAGCTATCCAAGCGGTCATACTGCCACAGCATTTGCTCTGTTTATTTGCCTGGCTTTTATGACAAAAAACAGATTAATTAAACATTTATATTTTCTTTTAGCTGTAATAGTGGGCTATTCTCGAATTTATTTATCACAGCATTTTTTGTCCGATGTACTTTTTGGCTCGGTTATTGGGTTTATTTGCGCTTTTATGACCTGTTTTTATGTAAACAGAAAAAACAATAGTTGGCTTGAAGCATCGTTACTAAAAAATAAAAGCAATGGTCAAAAATAATCAATCAATACAAATCAATTTTTTAATAGCAGTTATTGCTGCCATTCTATTTGTGCCTTTTTTAGGACAAGTACATTTGTTCGACTGGGATGAAATAAATTTTGCCGAGTCGGCCCGGGAAATGATATTAACAGGCGATTATCTGAATGTTCAAATCAATTTTAAGCCTTTTTACGAAAAACCCCCTTTGTTTATTTGGATGCAAGTTCTTTCGATGAAGGTTTTTGGTATTAATGAATTTGCCGCCCGGTTTCCAAATGCCGTTTGCGGGATTATTACCTTGCTTATACTTTTTAATATTGGGAGAAGCTTAATTAACAAAAAATTTGGAATAATCTGGACAATAACTTATGCAGGTTCCCTCCTGCCATTCTTATATTTTAAAAGTGGTATTATTGACCCCTGGTTCAATTTATTTATTTTTACAGGCATTTATTTCTTATTTAGGTATTTAGAATATGACCTGAATAAAAAATGGAATATTTGTATTTCCGCCCTTTTTATTGGCCTTGCAGTTTTAACCAAAGGGCCTGTGGGTTTCCTTCTTTTTGGCCTAACTGGCCTTATTTTTCTTATCTATAACAGGTTTCAATATAAAATCAGGTTTTCTGAAATTCTTTTGTTTACTCTTGTTTTTATTTTTACCGGAGGGTTATGGTTTATTCTTCAAATTGCAAATGGCAACTTCCATATTATTCAGCAGTTTATAACTTATCAGGTTCGTTTGTTCCAATCGGAAGGGGCCGGCCACGGCGGATTTCTAATGTATCATTTTGTGGTTATACTAATTGGTGTTTTTCCAGCCTCAATATTTATACTTAAAGCGTTCAAAAAAAACTCATTTGCCTTGCAAATACAAAACCGGTTCAAACTTTTAATGAGCATTTTGTTTTGGATAGTACTGATATTATTCACAATTGTTAAAACAAAGATTGTGCATTACTCGTCAATGTGCTATTTTCCTTTAACATTTTTAGCTTCAACTGTAATATTCAGAATTTTGGAGCAAAAAGAAAGGTTCAGCCAATGGCTGGTAGTATTGGTTTCGTCAATTGGGG
>JAFGQQ010000265.1 GCA_016935595.1 Bacteroidales bacterium | reverse complement strand
TTTATTTTTTATTATACATATTCATAGCATAATCAATTCCGTGAAAGCAAAAACTTTTAATTATTTCAATTGATTTTTCAATTTTTTGAGGCAATACTTTAACCTCCTCATCACTCCATTCACCTAACACATAATTAACTTGTCCACCTTTATTAAAGTCATCGCTGATGCCAAAACGTAACCTTGCAAAATTTTCAGTACCAAGTACTTGAATGATACTAAATAATCCATTATGGCCACCATCTCCACCCTTTTTTCTTAATCGTAAAGTACCAAAAGGCAAAGCCAAATCATCAACAACAACTAACAGATTTTCGATTGGAATTTTTAATTTCTTAAGCCAGTAATTAATGGCATTACCACTTAAATTAACATAAGTTGAAGGTTTTAATAAATGAATTGCTCTGCCCCGATAACTTTTATTACCTATAAAACCATAACGTTTATCTTCGAAAGTAAAATTGGATACTCGTGAAAAATAATCCAATACAATAAAACCAATATTATGTCGGGTGTTGGCGTATTGTTCACCAATATTTCCTAATCCTGTAATTAAATATTTCAAAAGCTGAAATATTTTTATTCTTTACTATCCGCACTTTCTGCTTTTTCTTCCTTCCTGGCTTTTCCATCTTTCTTAGAACCTTCGCCTTCTTCAGATTTTTCAGATGCTTCAACAGTTTCTTCAGCGCCTTCCTCCACAGCTTCCTTCTCTTCTTCTTCAACACCTTTGGCTGCACGAGTTACATGCACTCCGCAAACCACGGCATTCGGAGGACCAATTAATTCCAATTTATCATACGATAATTCATTAATTTTCTTTGTTTGGCCTAATCCTAAATCCGAAATATCAATTTCAAGAAATCCGGGTATATCTTTTGGTAAAGCTTTAACACGTAACCTTCTTCTTTTTATAATTAATTTACCACCCTGCTTTACACCCTCTGAATCACCAGTTACTTTAATAGGAATACGTATAATAACTTTTTTGCCTTCAGATACTTCATAAAAATCAAGATGTAAAATTTCATCAGTAACAGGATGAAATTGAATATCCTGCATTATTGCATCATACTTTTTTCCATCTATATTTAAATCAATAAGATAGGCATTTGGCGTATATACGATTTCTTTAAAAGCATTCTTATGAGCATGAAAATGAATGTTTTCCTTTCCTCCGTATAAAACACATGGCACCTGTTCCTCAATCCGTAATTTTTTTGTGTATTTCTTGCCAATATTCTTTCTTATAGTTCCCTTAATTTCAATTGATTCCATTTTATAACCTGTTTAAATTTAAGAAGTGCAAATATAATATTAAAAAATAAAAGTTGGACTTATTGATTGATTATTATATACTTTTTTTATTACATCTGCGAAAATTTCAGAAACCGATATTATTTTTATCTTATCGATATGCTTTTTTAAAGGTATTGAATCGGTAACAATGAGTTCCTCAATTGCTGAGTTCTCAATTTTATCATATGCCTTATCGGATAACACGGCATGTGTTGCCATTGCCCTTACACTATTTGCTCCATTATCCTTCATCATATTTGCAGCCATTGTTATTGTACCTGCTGTATCTATCATGTCATCAACAATAATTATGTCTTTCCCTTTAATATCTCCTATTATCCTCATCTGTTCAACCACATTCGGCTTTTTTCTTAATTTGTAACAAATTGCTATTTCAGCTTTTAAAAATGTTGAATAGGCATTTGCCCTTTTCGAGGCACCCATATCAGGAGCTGCAACCACCAAATTCTTTAATTTTAATTTTTGTATGAAGGGAATAAATACAGAAGAGGCATATATATGATCTACTGGTACATTAAAAAAACCCTGAATTTGATCAGCATGCAAATCCATTGTCATTACACGAGATACACCTGCAGCTTCTAAAAGATCTGCAACCAATTTCGCTCCAATCGATACCCTGGGCTTATCTTTTCTGTCTTGACGCGCAAACCCAAAATAGGGTAATACAGCTACTATTTTATAGGCTGAAGCCCTTTTTGCAGCATCAATTAGTAATAATAATTCAAATAAATTTTCAGCTGGAGGATAAGTCGATTGGATCAAAAATACTGTTGAACCTCTTACCGATTCTTCAAAGCAAGTTTGAAACTCGCCATCACTATAACGGTATATGGAAATTTTGCCTAGTTCGGTTCTAAAACTTTTAGCAATTTGGGAGGCCAATTGCAGTGAAGCATTTCCAGAAAATAGTTTAATAGGTGATTTTGGGGGCATGATATTTAGTTTTTCAATTTCGCTGCAAATTAAAAAAAAATATTTCTAACATATTGTTACTCTCATAACTTAAATTCACATTTCTTTTAAAATAGTATACTCTAAGCCTTAAATAGTAAAGAAATGTTTACTATTTAAAATTATTCTAAATTAAATTGACTTGTTAATTGAATGTTCAATGAAATCAAGAATTTCTTCTCTACCCTGTTTTTTAATAGATGAAGTAATAAACACAGGTGGAACTTCATGCCACGATTTTAAAACTGCTTTTTTATATTTTCCAACATTTTTGTTGAGATTAGATTTATTTAATTTATCAGTTTTTGTAAATATCAGTGCGAGGGGAATTCTATTTCGGCCAAGCTGATTAATCATATCTAAATCAGAAACCATTGGTTCATGTCTACAATCGATTAATACAAATATACAGTACAAATTAATTCTTTTATAAATATATATATTTATCATTTCCAATATTTTCATACGGGTCGTTTTCGAAATCTTTGCATAACCATAGCCCGGCAAATCAACTAAATACCATTCTTCATTGATTAAAAAATGATTAATTAATTGCGTTTTACCCGGAGTTGACGATGTTTTAGCCAATTTTTTTCTATCTACTAACATATTTATTAATGAAGATTTCCCAACGTTAGACCTTCCAATAAAGGCAAATTCTGGTAAATTAGTTTTCGGACATAAATGAGGATTAGAATTACTACAAATGAATTTAGCCGATTTTATTATCATCACGTAAACCTGTTAATAAATAAAAAATATTTTTCGAAAACAAATTTAGGCATTTGATTGTCATTTTAATTGAAATTAATATTTTAATGAAAATTTT
Source organism: Bacteroidales bacterium (assembly GCA_016935595.1). Next base: position 4,687 of record JAFGQQ010000265.1, on the reverse strand, counting down.
TTGCAATGGCATTAACAATCATTCCTGTTTCGGAACAAGCTGACGGTGAATTTAATAATGGTGAAATTAAAGAAAAAAAGCCGATTGGATTTCCTCAAGATAATGGAAAACTTAAACCTTATTCAAATATTTTTTATTGGTCATTTGCCAAAGCATATAAAGACAGCACTATTTCAGAACACCCTCATAAAGGTTTCGAAATACTTACTTTTATTATTCAGGGGGAAATTGAACATTACGATAATAAAAACAAAGTATGGAAAAAACTTACTGCTGGTGATATTCAGGTTATTCAGGCAGGAAACGGAATTACGCATGCCGAAAGTTTATTGCAATATTCTGAAATTTTCCAGATATGGTTCGATCCTAATTTAAGTAAATCTATCAACAAAGAACCGTCATATAAAGATTATTCTTCAGACAAGTTTCCTATTAATATTGAAAACGAAAAAAGTATTAAAGTATATAAAGGAGAAAATGCCCCAATTAAAATGATTTCCGAAGGAATTGAAATAAAAGAAATTTCCATGTCAGCAAATGAATATATTATAAAACTGGATAATAAAAAAATATATTCGGGTTTTGTTCTTGAAGGTGAAATTGTAATTAAGGAAAAAATGCTTGAAAAGTATGAATTTTTTATAATCAGAAACCAGGATAAAGAAAAAATAATAAGTTTAAAAGATAGCAGAATCTTTGTAATCGAATCACCGCTGAAACCTTCTTATAAAACTTATGCACAAATACATAACCTCGAAAATAAGTGGTAGGTTGAAACGCCTACTTTTAATTGTGTTATTTAAATTAAACTCATTTTCTTTTCAAATTATATTTATTCTAAACCAAAACTAAGCTTGGAATAATTAATCCTAAACAATTTATAGTATAATTTAAAAACGCAAAAATTTATCGGACGACTGAAAAGCAGGTGTTAAAAAAATTAATGGTGTAAAAAAAGTTAACACAATTAAAATCCTATTTGATAATAGATTAATAAAAAAGTGTAAAAAAAATTAACAAGTTTAATTAAATCATATTTATAATATATCTTCATCAACGATCTGATAATCTAATATATGAGGAATATGGTACAAATATTGCAATATTATATTTTTATTTAATATCAATCATAAAATAAAAATAATATGCAAAAAAGAATATTATTAGTTGATGATGAATCCTCATTAAGAAGATCATTATCAATGGGCTTAACACAAGAAGGTTATGATGTTGAACCCTGCGAAAATGGTATTAATGCTTTAAAAAAATTATACCTGTATAAAAAAAACGATATTGAAGTTGAAACTGTGGTGCTGGATATCAAATTGCCCGATATTGACGGAATTAAGCTGGGTAAAATAATTAAATCGAAATACCCTGAAACCAATATTTTATTTATATCAGGATATTCTGACAGATTTAATTTACAGGAAGTTCATAATCTTAGTACAACAGGATTGCTGGAAAAGCCTTTTACTTCACAAGATATTACTTATAAACTTGAAGAACTTGCTAAACACAAAACAATCTCAACGCCGGTTTATACGCAAATACCTAAAAAAGAAATTAAAACATTTTCGGCTTATGTATTATTAAAAATTAATAAGGAAGCTGACTTTTTTTCTATTTACCGGCAATTGTATTACGACACTCATGTACTTTATTGTGATGCAACAAAAGGAAATTATGGTATTTTCCTCCTTATTCAGGCACAAAACATCGATGATTGTAAAAAATACTGTAATGAGCAAATTAAAACAATAAAAGGTATTGATGAAGCCGAATTTTTACCTGTAAGTAATCCCATTCTGGACGAAAGTTTATCTAATATTATTAAAACAAAAGATAAAATATTTGATGATGAATTTTTAGATAATCAAAAGCGCGATTTAAGCAAACGCGTATGTTCATATTTGCTTTTACAGGTAGAAAGGGAAAAAGTTGATCATATTTATCCAACATTATGTTTGGATGATAATGTTGTTTATTGCGATTTTACTAACGGCAACTATAATATGGTGCTTATGGTTCACGGCACATATTTTAATGAAATAGATTCCTTTATTGAAAACAAACTTTCAAATCTTGATGGCATTTTAAGGGTAAAAGAATATCCTATCATAAATCTTTATGAAATGTAGAATTAATAAACATAATATTTAAATGGCCGAGAAAGAATTATTAGAGCATACACAAAAAATTAAAAATTTTAAAATCGATCTGTTTGAGAAAAAAGACCATGATGGCAATTTAATTCCTTTGCTTCAATCAGCGCAAGACTCATATGGTTATATTCCCGAGCATGCAATTCATTATATTAGTGAACTTTCAAATATACCGGCAGCTGAGATTTACGGGGTAATAACTTTTTATACCCAGTTTAGATTAAAACCCCAGGGAAAAAATATTATACGTATTTGCGAAGGAACTGCATGCCATGTTAATGGAGCAAAGTCTATTTTAAACGCTTTAGAGGACGAACTGGGAATTGGGGTTGGTGAAACTACAAACGACGGGTTGTTTACATTGCAATCAGTTGCATGTTTGGGCTGTTGTTCTTTGGCACCAGTAATTATGGTTAATGATGATACGCATGGAAACCTTACCATAGATAAATTGAAAAAAATTATTAAATCTTATAAAATCTCCGAAAGACATATAGAAATATAATTTTATGAAACAAATAAAAGTGGGATTAGCCACCTGCGGCATTGCTGCTGGCGGATATACCGTTTATAACGAATTTTTAAATGAAATTAAAGAAAACAAGTTAGATGTCCGTTTAATAGAAACGGGATGTATGGGTATGTGCTACGATGAGGTGTTAGTAGAAGTAATTGATGACAATAAAAGCTTTTTATACTCTAAAGTAACAAAGGATAAAGCTCAGAAGATATTCAAAGAACACATCCTCAACAACACTCCAATTAAAGAATGGTTAATTAATAAAAATGGAAATATTAAATTCTTTGAACAACAAAAAAGGATAGTATTAAAAAATTGTGGTATTATTAATCCTTTATCAATTGATGATTATATTTCAAACGAAGGTTACAAGGCAATTCAAAAAATACTGAAAAAACATACCAAAGAAGAAGTTATTGATATCATTTTACAATCGGGCTTAAGAGGTCGAGGTGGAGGAGGCTTTTTAACAGGAATAAAATGGAAATTTGCCAGGCAAGCCGAAGGTGAAAAAAAATATGTTATTTGTAATGCCGATGAAGGCGATCCCGGGGCATTTATGGACAGGAGCATTCTGGAAGGCGATCCTCATGCTGTTCTTGAAGGAATGATGATAGCTGCTTATGCAATAGGGGCTGATGAAGGATATATTTATGTGAGGGCTGAATATCCGTTAGCAATAAAACGTTTGAAAATCGCAATCAAACAATGTGAAGAAAAAGGATTCCTGGGAAAAAATATTTTTGGAACAAAAAATAATTTTAATATTAAAATAAAAGAAGGCGCCGGAGCATTTGTTTGTGGTGAAGAAACAGCCCTGATTGCTTCAATCGAAGGAAAACGTGGAATACCAAGGCTGCGCCCTCCCTTTCCTGCAAATAAAGGCTTATGGGGAAAACCCACAAACATTAATAATGTTGAAACTTATGCAAATATACCCTGGATAATTCGTAATGGATTTAAAGCCTACACAGCTATTGGAACCCAAAAAAGTAAAGGAACAAAAGTATTTGCCCTGGCCGGTAAAATTTTGCACACCGGTCTTGCCGAAGTTCCTATGGGGATAACAATTAATGATATAGTTTTTAATATTGGAGGTGGAATAAAAAATGGAAAAAAATTTAAAGCTGTTCAGATAGGCGGACCATCAGGAGGTTGTATTCCAGCCAGCATGGGTAATTTAAAAATTGACTATGATGAGATTACAAAAACAGGAGCTATTATGGGCTCAGGTGGCCTTATTGTTCTGGATGATACTACATGTATGGTAGATCTGGCTAAATTCTTTTTAAATTTCACTCAAAACGAATCATGCGGGAAATGCACTTTTTGCAGGATAGGCACAAAAAGAATGCTGGAAATACTTGACAGGATAACTCTTGGTGAAGGGAAAGAAACCGATATTGATTTACTGGAAGACCTTGCTCATAAAATTAAAAACAGCAGCCTTTGCGGATTAGGACAAACAGCTCCTAATCCTGTACTTACAACAATCAAATATTTCAGGGAAGAATACGAAGCACATATTAATGAAAAAAAATGTCCGGCACATACTTGTGCTGCTTTATTAACATATACTATTGATGAAAAAAAATGTACAGGTTGCATGTTATGTATAAAAAAATGTTCGGTAAACGCCATACAGGGTGAAAAGAAAAAACCGCATACAATTATTCAGGATTTATGTATAAAATGCGGCCAATGTTATAATGCCTGCAAATTTGGTGCAATTATAAAAACATAATTATAACGGAGATATTAATAGATGGATCATATTAATGTAACGATAAACGGGAAAAAAATATTAACCAAACCTGGTAAAACTATACTTGAGGTTATTAATGAAAATAACATTGACCATATCCCCACACTATGCCATGACGAAAGAATTGAACCTTACGGATCGTGTTTTCTGTGTGTTGTTGAAGTAAAGGGATTAAATAAACTTGTTCCCTCCTGCTCTACCCCGGTTAATGATGGCATGGATATTATTACAAAAAAT
>JAFGQQ010000264.1 GCA_016935595.1 Bacteroidales bacterium | reverse complement strand
ATTTGAGAAAGTAACTGGAGTTAACTTAAATTATAAGATTGGAGGCAGAAGACCTGGGGATGTTGAAAAAGTGTTTGCCGATACAAGCCTGGCAAACAGAGAACTAGGCTGGAAAGTCGAAACAAGTTTAGAAGATACAATTCTTTCAGCATGGAACTGGGAAAAATATTATAGAAGTCAGAATAAATAATTTATAAATTTCGTTTACAAGAGAAAATAATCATTATGGCAAAATCAATCATAATAACCGGAGGAGCTGGATTTATTGGTTCGCATGTCGTTAGACTTTTTGTAAATAAATATCCCGAAAATAAAATTATAAATTTTGACAAACTTACCTACGCTGGCAATTTAGAAAATCTAATAGATATTGAGAAAAGGGATAATTATATTTTTATAAAAGGAGATATTTGTGATACTGATTTAGTAATAAAAATATTTAAAGAATATAATGTAGACGGAATAATTCATTTGGCTGCCGAATCACATGTTGACAGGTCAATTGTTGATCCTATGTCGTTTATTCACACAAATATAATTGGTACTACAGTATTATTAAACACTGCAAGAGATTTTTGGAAAGGAAATTTCTCTGATAAAATGTTTTATCATATTTCAACCGATGAGGTATTTGGATCATTAGGTAAATCGGGATATTTTACCGAAACCACACCTTACGATCCTAAAAGTCCTTATTCGGCATCAAAAGCCAGTTCCGATCATTTAGTAAGAGCTTATTACAATACTTATAATTTACCCATTATTGTTTCAAATTGTTCTAATAACTACGGGCCATACCAGTTCCCTGAAAAATTAATTCCATTGGCTATTAATAATATTAAGAATAATAATCCGATTCCAGTTTATGGTAAGGGAGAAAATATTAGAGATTGGTTATATGTCGAAGATCATGCAGAGGCAATTGATCTAATTTTTCACAATGGTAGAGCTGGAGATACATACAATATTGGTGGAAATAATGAGTGGAAAAATATTGATTTAATTCAATTGCTCTGTAAAATAATGGATGAAAGACTTAAACGGAAACCTGGTTCCTCTGCTGGATTAATTACTTTTGTTAAAGATAGGGCTGGTCATGACTTAAGGTATGCCATCGACTCATCAAAACTAACAAGTGAATTAGGCTGGAAGCCTTCATTACAGTTTGAAGAAGGATTAACTCATACAGTTGAGTGGTACCTGAAAAATGAAAATTGGCTTAAGAGAATAGTTGCTGGTGATTATCAAAAATATTACAAGCAACAATATATAAAAAGAGAAAAAGAGGTGTAATTTTATTCAACAGTAACCGATTTAGCTAAATTTCTTGGTTGGTCAACATTACATCCCCGCATCACAGCAATGTGATATGCAAGTAATTGTAAAGGTATAACAGTAATTATCGGATATAATTCCTCGCTGCATTCCGGAACCTCAATAATATGATCGGCTAAATTTTTAATTGTTTTATCACCTTCTGTAACAATTGCAATCACTTTTCCTTTTCTTGCTTTTACTTCCTGCACATTACTAACAATTTTTTCATAGGAATTATCATTGGTTGCTAAAAAAACAACTGGCATATTCTCATCAATTAAAGCAATTGGACCATGTTTCATTTCCGCAGCAGGGTATCCTTCGGCATGGATATATGAAATTTCTTTAAGTTTTAAAGCGCCTTCCAATGCAACCGGAAATAAATACCCTCGGCCCAGATAAAGGAAGTTTGAATTATTTTTATATAATTCGGCAAGTTTTTTATATTCTTCATTTAAAGCAAGTATTTTTTCTATTTTATCAGGGATATTAGCTAATTCATTAATTAATGATAAGATTCTGTCTTTTTTTGTGCTATTTTTTTTATTTGCTAATAACAAGGCCATCATTATTAAAACTGTTACCTGTGCAGTAAATGCTTTAGTTGATGCAACCCCGATTTCAGGACCGGCATGAGTATAAACACCGGCATGTGTTTCCCTGGGAATACTCGATCCTACAACATTGCATATACCCAAAACTGTTGCTCCGGATTCTTTTGCTAATTTAACTGCCGCTAAAGTGTCGGCAGTCTCTCCCGACTGACTAATAGCAATTACAATATCATCTTTATTAATTATTGGATTTCTGTACCTGAATTCTGATGCATACTCAACTTCTACAGGAATTTTTAATAAATCTTCAATTAAGTACTCTCCAACCAAACCTGCATGCCAGGAAGTACCACATGCGACTATGATGATTCTTTTAGCATCAATTAATATTGGAATAACTTGATGCAAACCTCCTAAATGGATTTCATCGTGCTCGGCTGAAATTCTTCCTCTGAATGTATCGAGTATTGAACGGGGCTGTTCGTATATTTCTTTCAACATAAAGTGATCAAATCCGTTTTTATCGATTTCACCTATCTCTAAATCCAGTTTATGCACTGTTGGAGTAATATTGTTATTCGAAATGGTTTTTAAAATAAGCTCACTCCTGGTAATTACTGCAACATTATCATCGTTTAAATATATTACACTATTTGTATGTTCAATAATAGGAGTTGCATCCGATGCAATGAAATATTCATTATTTCCAATGCCTATTACAAGCGGACTGCTTTTTCGTGCTGCTATAAGTTTATCCGGTTCGTCTTTACACATAATTACCAGTCCATAAGCTCCAATAACTTTGTAAAGGGCTAATCGTACAGCTATTTCTGCGGTAACTTTACCTTTTAAATATATGTATTCAATTAAATTGGCCAGTACTTCAGTGTCGGTTTCGGTATTAAACTCATATCCCCTGTCAATAAGCTTTTTCTTTAGTAAAGAATAATTTTCAATTATACCATTATGAATGATTATAAATTTTCCATTCATTGATGAATGCGGATGAGCATTTATGTTATTGGGTTCGCCATGTGTTGCCCATCGTGTGTGCCCCATCCCAATCGTGCCTTTTGTATTTTTTCCTTTTATAAATTTTTCAAGATCAGCAACCTTCCCTTTGCATTTATAAATTTCAATGTTGCTGTTCAAAACGGAAACTCCTGCAGAATCATATCCCCTGTATTCCAATCTTTTTAGTCCGTTAATTAATATGGGATATGCTTCTTTATCCCCAATGTAACCTACAATCCCGCACATTTTTATTTTAATTTATGGTATAAAATCGAAATTTTGATTTTATTTTCATTAGTATTATATAATATAACATTTTTAGGAGTTAAGTACTCATCATAATCTTTGGGTACAATATATAGTTTATTTGCCAGGTTTCCACCGTCAATTATATAGTTTTTCAAATATTCCGTGAAATAAAGATAATATGAATTTTTATCTTTATTATACATATTGGTTGGGAAATTTAAATAGTCAATATTAGGTATATATTCTTCATCATCACTAAAAGTTACAAGCTTGAGTGTAATGTATGAATTACTGTCT
>JAFGQQ010000263.1 GCA_016935595.1 Bacteroidales bacterium | reverse complement strand
ACAAGCCCTTTCATTAAAATACAATTTTTATTTTTCAGAATATAATCAATTGCCAGAAAGGAAGATTTTTGAGGATCGGGTTCATCTATAATTTCGTGGGGTGAAATATTAAAATTATGTTTTTTAATAATTTCGGATATTCTGGTTTTTGAACCAATTAAAACGGGAACAATTAAACCTGATTTATAAACCTCATAAACGGATTGAATAACATATTCATCCTCAGCTGCCGCTATAACAACTTTCTTTGCTGGTTTTTTAGAAGCTAATTCTTTAAAGTGGGTTAAAGAAGTGATCATGATAAAAATACTTAAATGCTTATTTTGTAAATGTAATTATATTATTGCTATACAATTATTTTCCTTCTACTTGCATTACTTTTGCAAAGTTCCTTCTCCGTAGTAATACCAGGAAAGATAGGCTTCAGCGAATCAAAACCGGCAGTTAGCTTGCAGAGGGTCATTAGCTTTTTAATAAATCCTTCTATGAAGGTTTCATGCTTTCGATAATTCTTTGCGTGTCGGTAGCAATAACCAGTTCTTCATTTGTTGGTATTACCATTATAGCAACATTTGAATTTTCTTTTGTGATAATAGCTTCTTTACCTATAACAGTTTTGTTTTTCTCAAAATCAAAATCAATTCCCAGAAATTCCAGTCCCCTGCATATTTCTGCTCTTGTTTCAGGTGATCTTTCACCAATTCCTCCGGTAAAAATTATTAAATCAATCCCACTTAATACTGCAGCATAAGCGCCAATATATTTCTTTATTCTGTAATGATACATATCCAAAGCTAATTTTGCACGTTCATTCCCTTTTTCTTTAGCTTCTTTTTTTATTTCACGCATGTCACTCGAAACGCCAGATATCCCAAGCATTCCACTATGCTTATTTATTAGAGTTCGCGCACCTTCGGTTCCTATTTGTTCCTTATCCATAATAAAAGTGAGAACTCCTAAATCTAAATCGCCTGTTCTGGTGCCCATAATTAATCCTTCAACCGGGGTTAATCCCATAGAAGTATCATATGACTCACCATTTTTTATTGCTGTAATAGATGCTCCATTTCCTAAATGACAGGTAATTATTTTTTTATATTGAAAATCACAATTTAGTATTTCACAAGCACGCTGTGAAACATACTGATGACTAGTTCCGTGAAAACCATATCTTCTAATGCCGTATTTTTTATAAAGTGCATATGGTATGGCGTACATGAAGGCATGTTTTGGCATGGTTTGATGGAAGGCTGTGTCAAAAACAGCAATTTGAGGAATTGATGGAATTAATAATTGAATTGCATAAATTCCCTTAAGATTAGGAGGATTATGCAAAGGTGCTAATTCTGAACAAAGTTCTATTTGTTTAATTACTTCATCTGTAATAAGCATACTTGTTTTAAATTTTTCAGCTCCATGTACAACCCTGTGGCCAACAGCTTCAATTTCATCCAGATCTTTAATACATCCATGTTTTTGGCTAATCAATACTCCTAATATATATTCAATTCCAGTTTGGTGATCTAATATTTCGCCTTCAAATTTAACTTCTTCTTCATTTTGTTTGGTATGCATCAAAAATGAACCTTTCATTCCAATTTTTTCAACAATACCTTTTGCCAGAATGCTTTTCGTTGTCATGGCAAATAACTGATACTTTATTGAGGAGCTGCCGCAATTCAGAACTAATATTTTCATAAAAAAATTATTATAATTAAAACTATACCAATGGATCTCTCCTTGGTTTTTTTATGCCATTTTCATCATATTCATAAAATCCAATACGTACTTTAAGGCCTAACTGATTAGCTCTCACAAGTCTTTTAATTAACGGGGAAGCTTTATATTTAATTTCTCCGAATTCAGCATAAAGGTTATCCATCCAGCGTAATACTTTATCCAAGCCTATACTGTCAGACATTTCAAACGGGCCTAATGACAAGCCCAATCCTTCCCGCATAGTAAGGTCAATATCATCTAATTTTCCTACTCTTTCCAGCAACATTTCACATGCTTCATTTATAATACTGACAAACATCCTTACACTTAATAAACCAGGTGATTCCTGAACTTCAATCATCTGTTTTCCAATCAAACCTAAAAATTTACGTGTATTTTCATAAACTTCGTCCGAAGTATATAACCCCCTTACCACTTCAACTAATTTTGCATCGGGTGAATTCGTAATAAAATGTAAACTTACACAGCGATGTTTATGATGTAATTCGGATGCCAGTTCGGTAATTACCTGGGTTGAGGCATTCGTGGCAATAATTGCATCCTTCGAAACATATTGTTCAACTTTTACAAATATCCCTTTTGATATATCAAGACTAAGTTCCCTGTTTTTAGTTAAAATCGATTCAATAATCATGTCGCAACCTGTTAAACAATCATAAGTTATATAACCTTTAATTCTTGAGAGGATGATTCTTTTTTCACTTTCTGTCATTCCCCAGTGCTCAATCTGGTTATTTAATTCTCTTTCAATACTTTTTAAAGATTTATTAACTAATTCGTCACTTAATTCAACAAACACAACATCTATTCCTTTAGTGGCAATCATACGTGCAATATTTTGACCTTCTGTACCGCATCCTACAATGCCTACTTTTGAAAATTGAACTTTAGGTTTAACCTTTTTACTAAGGCCATAATTTTCAATCGATTCAACAATAATTTCTGACATATTAATTTATTTTTTCTTGTTCATCACTCTTTTTTAAATAGTAATAAATTCCTACACCTATTAATCCTAATATTATAACAATTATAATCCATATAAATTTTTCAGTTGGAGTTTTATTGCTATCTAAAATACTTTTTATTGCCACAATAACAAATATAAAGTTTAAAATTATAAGAAGAAATAATGGATTTATCATAGCTATATTTATTATTCATTTAATCCAGCAGCCTGATTAGCTGTTATGGCAACCAAATTTACAATATCATCAACCGAACACCCTCTCGATAAATCGTTAATCGGAGCTGCCATCCCTTGAAGAATAGGTCCGATGGCCTCGGCCCCGGCCATGCGCTGTACCAATTTATATGCAATATTTCCACTTTCGAGTGAAGGGAATATTAAAACATTTGCCTTTCCTTTAATAATACTTCCGGGCGCTTTTTTTGCCGAAACCGATTCAACAATGGCAGCATCAGCCTGTAGTTCTCCGTCAATTATTAAGGTTGGATTCATTTCTCTTGCAATTTTAGTGGCCTTTACTATTTTATCAACCATTTCATGCCGGGCACTTCCTTTGGTAGAAAAACTGAGCATGGCCACCCTTGGTTCGATTTTTGCTATTGACTTAGCCGTTTTTGCAGTTGTAACAGCAATTTCGGCAAGTTGTTTATCTGTTGGATCAGGAAAAACAGCACAATCTGCGAAAATGACAACTCCATCATCTCCAAATTTTTTATCTTTTAAAATCATAATAAACGCACCTGAAACCACGCTAATACCTGGCATGGTTTTAATGAATTGTAATGCAGGCCTTAATACATCGCTTGTTGCATTTTCAGCACCGGCTACTTCACCGTCAGCATCGCCATT
>JAFGQQ010000262.1 GCA_016935595.1 Bacteroidales bacterium | reverse complement strand
GCTTCTTCAGCCATATGTTGTGTAATATCCGGAGCAGGTATAGCTTCATCCAGCTTAATAATTGCTTTTATATCATCAGAAATTTGAACTCCATAAGTCCAATTATCATTGCTAACTTTGGTATTATTGTAAAATACATTGCCCTCAACATAATATGTGCCATAACCATTTTCATTGGCATCTGGCTTAATTATCCTTTCTTTTACACCGTCACTTGTAGCAGGTCCGGGTTTATAATAATTTGCCACCATATTATGATTTCCGGCTTCACCTCCATATGCACTGTTTCCACCCCAGTTAAATATTACATTGTTACGGTGGTCTACAATCTCTTTATCGGGCTGACCATGATACCGGCTACCACAAAAACGGGGATTACGGCTGGTATGGTGGGCTAAAAGATTATGATGAAAAGATGCTCCCATACCTCCCCAGATACCTCCATAACCATGATTTCCTTTTTCATGAAGGGAGTGATACAGACTTTCACTTAAGATGCACCATTGCATAATAAAATTAGTATTATCGTAAAAAGAACCACACTCATCAACCGACCAACTCATTGAACAATGGTCAATAATTATATTCGAACGGTTCCGGCCATTCATGGCATCATCCTCAATATCTTTTTCATCACCTAGACGTGAACGTATAAATCGTATTATCACATTATTTGCACCTACTTTTAACGGATAGTTCTTCAGGCAAATACCATCACCCGGTGCAGTTTGTCCTGCAATTGTAATGTTATCATTTTTAATATCAAGGTTTGATTCCAATTCAATAATTCCCGAAACTTTAAAAACAACTGTTCTTGTACCACTTGCATTTATGGCAGCCCTTAAGCTTCCTGAACCATCATCATTAAGATTTGTAACCTCATATACTACACCACCTCTTCCTCCGGTTATAGTTGTCGCTCCAAATCCTTCAGCACCTGGAAATGCAGGTGTTTGTGCATCGGTTTCAATTATTTTTAACAGAAGAAAAAATAGTAAACTAATTATAGTAACATATTTACCTTGTTTAATTATCAATTTCATTTTCATATTATTTAATGATAGAAACAAACTCTTTGATCAGACTGTGAGAATACAACAAAGTCCATTTTTATATGAATTGGTAAAAATATTAAAAACTTATATAATTTCATCTATAAATGACATCAAAATATAATTTATTATTCATTACTTAAATATCATTTAAAATCTCCAAAAAGCTTTTAAAATTAAGGTAATTTTGATAGAGTATAAAAAATGATTACTTATAATCCTGATAATAGTTAGATTCAATTAATTAACTGTCGACGAGGTAGGGCTTGGTGTAACTTTGATTTATAACCAGATAACAATAAACCATACAATAAGTAATATCCATAAATAATATACATGATTTATTCCGAATCAATTCTGATATTTATTGGATCAGTCGTACATATTTTAAGTCTTTCACCATAAATTATAATGAAAAAACCTTCAATTTGATCAACAACTAAAGGCAAATTTACTTCTACATTAATCATATATTTCTCATAAGGATTGATAATATGTATACCATAATCAGTTAATTTGGTATAAGTATCCAAATCATAATCAATATTAATATTATGGAATGCAATGGATGGAAATAATTCGGGATTTTTCAGTAGATTAAAAGTTCTGTTCGTAGTATTTTCTATTAAAACAGGTACAATCAGTTTATCACCAAACTTAGTTATAATTATTGATTCTCTGGTAGAAATTTGCAGTCCGTTATAGGTTATAAAATCTTTTATAAATTTATATTTATATTTATTTACAATATCTGTTTTAAGAAAGTTTTTAGATGAAATATATTCTCCAATTAATATAATATCTTTTCCAATAAGATTGTTTTCAAATTGCCAGATATCAAATTGAGTATGACGATAATGATAGGATGGGATAGAAGGAGAAATCTTTGATTTACTATAAAAAGAATAGAGAGATGCTAGTTTATAGGAATTAATAAAAACCACATCTCTACCATTTGATAATTCTTTTATTTCATTGGATGCTTTATCCCACTGGTGGAATCTTTTAATTTCATTTATATTTATACCAATTCTTTCATACATTAAAACAATTCTAATGAAAGTAATTAGAACTATCGTTGGTACAGCAAGCCAAGTAAATAACTTTTTAAGGTTTCTATTATTCCGGATTTCCTGATATGAAATTATTATTAAAGGTATATATGCAATAGAAGTCCAATGGGTTTCAATCCAATCTCTTATACTAAAAAACATGAAGAATAGAAATATTCCCAATGCATTATATTTAAGAGTTTTTTCAAAAATATTTTTAGGTTTGTATTTGATTGCCAGATAAAACACTATTGGTCCGGTTAACAAACCAACAACAAAAATTTGACTAACAACAAAACTGGTGAAATTTTTTATTTGAAAAGGAGATGAACGCTCAATCAAGTGAAATTTAAAAGATGGAAATCCATTATTATATTGCCATAAAATATGAGGAATGATAAAAAGAACTACTAAAAAAACTATTAACCAAAAGCTTTTTTTATAAATCAGTTTTATATTTGAAATTACGGTTAAAAGTATTATTAAAACAGCATGATACTTACTATAAATCATTGCAGCAATAACAATAGCGAGAAAAAAAACATATTTATAAGAATATTTAGTAATGTATTTTTTATATAATACGAAAAATAATGCACTAAAAAAAACAAGTGGTGTATCTGGAAGAGCAAGAAATCCAGCTACATGGGTGTGTATTAAGAAAAATGAGGAAATAAAAACCAAAAGAAATATTTCGTCATCATTTTCCTCAGTAAGTAGTAATAACAGGTACATTGTGCCAGTCGAGAGTAAAACATGAAATAATCTTACACCCAATTCATTATTAAATAAATAATATCCCAATTTTATTAATAAAGCAACAAAAGGAGGATGATCAAAATAACCCCAATCAAGATATTTCGAAAAGGCCCAATAATAAGCTTCATCATAATGTAGCTGAGTGAAATACGCCTGTATCAGATTAATTACAAACCAAATTGACAGAAAAATCAAATATTTATTTTTCAACATTATCTGTATTATAAAATGAATTTTTTTTAAATACTTTAATGCCTGCCTCTGAAGTATTATCTTCTATTATTTCAGTAGACTCAATAATTATTGTATCAGCCGGTTGCAATTCGGAATTCATTTCTAAGATATAAACTGGTTGGGCTGG
>JAFGQQ010000261.1 GCA_016935595.1 Bacteroidales bacterium | reverse complement strand
CAACAGGCGATTTATGCGGCGGGCGCAAAGCCGCCCTTGGGCTAAAGCCACATGCCGAAGCGGCACGTCATAAATCGCCGGGACGTTAGTATAAATTGCATTTGTAATTCAGCACTATAGGCCGCACATCGTGTGCGGCAATTGGATTTGAAATTAAGTTTGACTGATTATTGAATAAATAATATATAGAAGTCTATATCACTCTATCGATAATGATGGGATAAATTAATGGGACAAACATTTGAACAAATAATTAAAGTGTTTACGCACCTGGCAAGAGAAGTGCAAATATACCTTTTTAGTGGTGCTTTATTTCTAATTCAAATCCATATTATTTTCCATCCGTATCTTCATGATATATTACAAATTCACAAAAGTAAGTTGGTTTATTTATCTCTGTTATTAATTTCATATCTTATTGGTCATACAACTTTTAGTATTTACAACATTTTTTGCTGCTTATTTGAATTAAACTGCAAAAAAGAATTTAAAAAAACACGACAAAAATATGAAAAAAGGAAAATTAATTTTTTAAGAGAAGTAAATATTTATAAAAAAAATGATAAGGTTCATACTCAATTTATTGAACGCTATAATATTTTATATCAGATGAGGTGCAATCTTGCGGTAACACTATTATTACTCGCTGCTATAGCAATCACTTATCGTTTTTTCAATCACAATAGTAACCTTTTGACTGTAATTATAATTGTTGATATTTTATCAGGTTTATCACTTTTATCACTATTTAAAACCAACGAGGAAAGTTACAATAATCGATTGACATGGCTGCATGATTATATTAAAAATGAAAACACTAATTAGGAAAGGTAGCGCAAACGTCCTGTTTGCGATTATTATGAGTGCTGAATAACAAATGCAACATCTACTAACATCAAATAAAACTTCATTCCCTTCGGTCATTACGCCCTGTCGGGTAAATTGCCTCCGGCAA
The DNA here is from genome assembly GCA_016935595.1 of Bacteroidales bacterium. The sequence goes on along the minus strand of JAFGQQ010000261.1, from coordinate 2,070 downwards.
CTTATTTTATTTGAGAACCGTTGTAGAACATACTGTGGCTTAAAACATGAATACAATATTTTTTATAAAAACAATATTTGGAATACTATGAAACCTCAAAAATCTAATCTTGTAACACCCATTCTTAAAATACTCTCAATAAATTTGTTTTTTATATCTTTATTTTTTCAAATTACATATTGCCAAGACTACCAAGCCTATGAAGGCTCTGTATATTGGTCTTTTGATATTGGATATGATAATTATTTTGGGACTATTAAAAGTAATGAAGATTTATTCCTAAATAATAACAATTTAGAATTTTATACAACAGATAGTCTTGGAAGAATTGACACTACTAAAGCTGGCTATTCCTATTCAGGTTTTGGCGGAAACATAAATGTTCTTTTCTTTAAAAATGAACATCTTTCAGTTGGGCCGACGGCCAAGTTTAATCTGTTATTTCAACATTTAAATGTCAATGACTATAATGAATTAATTTCAGGAAAATTTAATGTTGGTATAGTTGGGGGTTATTATATACCAACAAATTGGAAATTAAGTTTTTTTCCGACAATATCGTTAGCATATACTCATGAAAGAATAAACCGACTTGCAGCTATATCAACACTTGAAACTACTAATGACAATCTTAAAAATCTGATTGATGAAAATGACAATGAAATAATTTCAAATGGTTTCTCATCGATTTTTGAAATAAGAGCACATTTCTTTCCATTTTCTGGTAGGTTCTCATGCTATCTTGGTCTTGGATATGATTTTTCATTATTGTTTAGTAATGATAATAATAAATTATATGATTATTCAAAAACATATTACGACAACAGACTATTTATAAAATTTGGTGCAAGTTATTTAACCGAATAAAAATGTTCATATGTTTAAAACTTCAAGCATTAAAAATAAATGCGCCACAGTACGATTCTACAACAGGCAATTTATGCGGCGGGCTCAAAGCAGCCCTTGGCCTGCGGCACATGCCCTTCGGGCACGTCATAAATCGCCAGCCGTTGGCCAAAATTCTTAAACTGCATTAAGACAGCGCGGGCAAGAAAAGAATAATAAAAATGTCATTATTTGAATTTAAATTGAAACCATTACCAGAAGTACTCCCTTGGGAGCATGAAGGAAAAAAATATTTACATTGGTTCGGATTAACTGATGGAATTTATTATTTGAATATAAAAGGCAATGAATTATATAAAAATTCTAAAGAATATTTAAATTACTTAAAGAAAAATTACCCTGAATCAAATATCGATACTCCATATATTGACTATCAGATTGTAAGGCTATATGAAGATTTTTTAGAGATATTGCCAAATGTTTTACATGAAATTCCTGATAATTTGATTACTTTAATAAAATTTCCTGATTCTGAAAAAGATTTTTTAAATAAATATGATTTCAAAGAAGATGAAGAAGCTGATTGGGACACTTATTACAATGCAACTCGTTGGTGGGGATGTCGTTCTTTGTCTTCAATGCATTTACAACATAGTCCCATTGTGCAATTTTGGGTTGAAAACGAAATGGTGCATATCCGCTGGAATAATTCAGACCAAATTGAAAATGGAATCCAGATATGGGAATCATTGAAAGGTGAAGAAGAATATAGTAAAGACGAGTTTTTAAATGAAGTAAATAATTTCCACAATCGTTTAATGGATGAAATGGAAGATAGAATTAATGAAATTGAAAAGGATAATCCGATTCCTAATATAGATATAGATTTAAAACAATTAAAGAATGAACAGATAGAACGAAGGGAATCATTACAAATTGCACTGAAAACAGAGCCTGATATTAAAGATTGGAATGAAGTAATTGACGCGATTGCTACTATTACTAAAAAGAAAAGCCCGCGCTAAGAAAGGAATGCAGTTTAAGAACTTCGGCCAACAGGCAAGTGTTGCTCCGCTAATCGCTCCGGCCTCCGGCACATGCCCTTCACTTCGTTACGGGCACGTCAACACTTGCCGGACCGAACCCCGCGGTAAAAAATGCAGTTAGGTACAATTTACCGTTTCCCGAAACCGCTCACCAAGGTGCTAATGCCGGGCCTATTCT
>JAFGQQ010000260.1 GCA_016935595.1 Bacteroidales bacterium | reverse complement strand
ATATATTGCGGGGTGGAGCAGTTGGTAGCTCGTTGGGCTCATAACCCAAAGGTCGTAGGTTCAAGTCCTACCCCCGCTACGAAGAAAGCCTTCTAAAAAATTAATTTAGAAGGCTTTTATTTATATCTATTAAATTAAAAAAAATCAATCTACCAGGTAACCTTTCTCCAACTTAATGTATTAATAATTAGATTTTAGTTTCAATTTTCTACTACACTTTTAGGTTAGTTTTAGGGTAATCGGCTATTCAACTAAATGAATAGCCGATATTTTTTATAAAATTATTAGATAAAAATAGTAATTGCTTGATATATTAAATTTAAATTCTTATCCCAATAATCAGTATATCATCAACCTGGTTTTGGTTACCCTGCCAGTTTTCTAATGTTCTATTCAGAATGGCTTTTTGTTCGTGCATTGGTTTAGCATGTATCTCCGAAAGAAGATTTTTAAATGGCTTAGCCATAAATTTCCTCCCGGTATCACCTCCAAACTGATCGAGAAATCCATCCGAAAACATATAAAAAATATCTCCTTTTTTAAACTTAATTTCATGGTTGGTAAAGGTATCTTTCTCGGTAATATGAATTCCAATTGGCATTTTATCGGCTTTCATTTCTATTAATTCGCCATTTTTAAATATCACAAGCGGATTATATGCCCCCGAGTACTGGCAGGTTTTTGTTTCATTATCAAAAATACACAAGGCTAAATCCATACCATCTCTAGCTTCCTGATCTTTTCCCGATTGTGAAAGAGTTTGTTTTACATTATCACGTAGTTGATTTAATATTTCATTTGCTGTTGATACTTTGCTTTTATTTACTATTTCGTTTAAAAAGGCCACACCTAGCATACTCATAAAAGCGCCAGGCACTCCATGCCCAGTACAATCGGCCACTGCAATAACTATTTTATTTTCTTTTTGCGTTACCCAATAAAAATCACCACTTACAATATCCCTGGGTTTAAATAATATAAAATACTCGTTTAAAACTTTATCGAGTACTTCTTTTGAGGGCATTACTGCGTCTTGTATTCTTTTAGCATAAGCAATACTATCCAGAATATATTTATTTTTTTCCTCAATTTCTACTTTTTGCTTCTCTATTCTTGCAGTACGTTCTTTTACCTTTTCTTCAAGAATTCTATTTTCGATTCGTAATTGCCTTTCCCTGTATTTAATATAAGCAATAATAACTATAGTAATAATTATAATTATGGATAAATAAAACCACCATCTTTTCCAGAAAGGAGGATTAATAATAAAAATAAATTCAATAGGTTCGGAGTTCCATATATTATTTTCATTTCCTGCTTTAACTTTAAAAATATAATCGCCCGGAGGTAAACCCGGATAACTTGCTTCTTTCTTCGGAGAAGGTGGAGACCAATTCTCATCTAATCCTTCCAATTTATAAGAATATTGAATTTTATAGGGATTCTTTAGTGATATGCCTGAGAATTTAAAAGTAAGGTGATTTTTTGAATGAGGTAACTTTAAACTTGCAGGAATTCTAAACCATGGTCTTACGCTATCAACCCTTTCACCCCAATCGATATTCTCGAAAAAAAGTCTTAAATCGGTAATATGAGTTTGAGGAGGATTTAGATTTGCTTTCTCTTTTTTCGAATCATACCTTGTTAAACCTTTAACCGTACCAAACCATATGTTATTGTCTTTATCTTTATAAATTGCATTAAGGTTATTTTCTATACCAATAAAACCTTCTGATTTGTCATAATTCTTAACAAATTTAATTTGCTTGTTCTCATTTAATAACACTTTATCAAATCCTTTATCAGTACCGATAATAAGAACACTGTCGTTTTGAAATAATAATGAATAAATATTATTGGAGCTTAAAACCTGGTCGTCTGCAATAAATTTTACAGGCATAGAATCGGCATTATAAATAAATTTAAACAATCCGCCACCAAATGTGCCAATCCAAATATTACCTTCATTATCTTCTGCCAGCGACTTTACACGCTTTTCAGTTAATCCGTCAGTTTCGTCATAATCGGTCATAAGCCGTTCGTTGGTCCAGGCAAGACCGCCTAATGTGCCAAACCAAATATTTCCTTTGGTGTCTTCAATAATGGTTTGTACTTCATTATTGATTAATCCGTCATACTCTGAAATATTTACAAATCTTTTTCCGTCGAATTTACTTATTCCTCCTGCTGTGCCACACCATATATTTCCTTTTGAATCGGAATAAATACAATTTACTTTATTGTTTATTAATCCCTGATTCTCATTATATAAAATCCATTTCAGGTCTTGGTATTTACAAATTCCCTTATTTGCTGTAGCAAGCCATAATTTATTATCCGGAGTAAAGGTTAATGAGAGAATAAAATTATCGGGTAATCCAGTATTTTTCTGAAAAATTTGAAAACTTGGTTTATTATTTTTTATAGACATTTTCAATAATCCACCACCATAAGTTGCCAGCCAGTAATTACCTGAATTATCCTGAGATATTCCAAAAACCTGGTTACTCGATAAACCCTCATTAATAGTATAATGCGTAAAATAATCGCCTAAAAACTGGCATAAACCACTTCCGTTTGTCCCAAACCAAATGTTTCCTTCAATGTCTTCATAAATATTGAGTATTTGATTATCTGGCAAGCCATGTGTATTATTATATTCTATAATATTTTCATTTTTTATAGAATTTAAATATTTATTTTCAATTTTAATTACTCCTGATTTATCGGTAGCCACCCACAAATCTCCGTTTTTATCATATAAAATATCCCAAATAACTTGATTTGATATAGCATCTATATTTTCATACTGAATGACTTTTGCAGAATCGTTGCTTTGAAAATTTTCAATTTTAAATAATCCGTCATAATATGATCCGCACCATAAATTTCCTTCTGAGTCTATTTCTAATGAAACAATAATATTCGAAGGTATATTAATGCCTTTCATTAAATATTGAATATTATGAATACTATCTCTAACATTTAAAATATTAATGCCGCCAAGCATACCAACCCAAATCCTGTCATGATTATCTTGTATAATATCAAATATAAAATTACTTATTAATCCGTCGTTTTTTGTCAATGTTTTAATTTCCAATAAGTTGTTTGTCATAGAAATTATGTTCAATCCGCCATCGGAAGTACCTGCCCAAATATTCTTATCAACATCTTCATAAAAACATAAAACATTATTGCCCGATAATCCGTCATCATTTGATATAATTTTAAATCTAAATCCGTCAAATATGGTTATTCCTTCTTCTGTCCCAATCCAAAGCTTTCCATTGCTATCCTCATAAATAGTCCGCACAATATTTCCTGATAGTCCTTTTTTCTTCGAGAATGTTACAAAATTCAATCCGTCAAAACGGCAAACTCCGCCTCCATTAGTGCCCAACCATAAATATCCCCTTTTATCTTGTGTAATTTTAAAAATAGTTGATTGAGGTAAACCTTCCTCAATAGAAAACACCCTGAAATTATTTTGCTGTGGTTTAAGATTTAAGGTTAAAATAACAAAAAAAATAAGGATAAAATAATTTTTTATTTTAAACATATTAATCCTGGTATATTTTAAAAAGCAATGAAATTATAATCATCTTAAACATTCATATATTAAAATTTTACCGATAAATTAAGACCAACGCCACCGGGAATATAAACCAAGTTATAATCATATCCTATAGAACCAATCATAAGGTTACGCTGTTTATTTTTGGCACCCTTTATGGCTACCCATATTACATCCGATGCCCATATGGCAGCGCCAATACTAGATGCAACATATGACCTGTGCAATGAAGTTGTCGCTTCATTGAAAAGACGGTCGAAATCTTCTCTGGGAGTATCCTTATCATTATATTCTTTAAATTTTTTATTAAAATCAATATAATTATAAATTCCATAACCAACCAAACCATATGCAGTAATTGTTCTAAAAACCGGTTTAATAATCATATTCCTTTTATTTTTAACATAATAATCACCCAAACCTGGCACCATAACTGATAGCAATGCATTTGAAGAATTACCTAAATGCTCAGTAACTCCTTTAACGGTTACCCTTGCCCTAACTCTACCAAGTTCTTCAACATCATTCAATACATCCCAATATATTACTTTGTTTTTCCCTCCTTTAATATCATTTCCAACATCTCCCCTAATCGATCTTGGGACAATTCTATTACCATTAAAATCAACAAAAGTTAACTCAATATTATACCGCTCAATCGCAGAAGAATTATCAATGTCATAAATAACTACAATAATTTGATTATCACTGTTGTAAGTAAAATCGACATTTTTTATTTGGGCTTTCGATTTTTGAGAATATGTGCTAATTAATGATATTACTATGAATATTATAAAGAAATATAATTTTATAAATCTCATTAAAAAATTATTTATAAGTTATTAAAAATCAAATGAAATCCACATATTTGATTATGATTTTTCATAGTCATTTATTTTTGAATCAAACACTTGGGTTACATTTAATTTCAATATATTTACGATCAAATATATAAAAAATTAATCATTCTATAATATATTCGTTATTTTAAAAAACAGAAGTTGAATTTAAAATTAATCAAATTTTATAATTTCAAATTCAACCGGCTATAGCAAGAATTTAGAAAATCTCAATGATTATTTTCCTAAGAATATAAATTGCCCTCCTTCGTCGCCTGTATTTTTAATAGGGTGAAATTCTGGTGTTTGTTCGGAATTATTAACTACCGGAATTTTTATATCGTTAAATAGCTGACTGGCATCAAAATATGGATTAGAATTATTTTCCAGGCTTTTCAAGAAATAATAAGTAAATACTGAATGACCATCTTTTCCCCCATCAACAACTGGTTGAAGCCCTCCTGATGTAATGGCCTGCCTCGAAATCCTTCTGTGCACTTCTTTATAATAACGCTCTGAATTTTCGAACGGAACAGAAAATGTCTTTCCCCTGAATAAATCACCGCTAAAGCAAGCATCAGATACTAATAAGGTATGCTTCGATCTAACGCCTCCAAGAAATGTTTGTATATCGGAATTTGAAATATAATTGGAAAGCGATTTGGTCTGAGCATCTATAGGCACCCAGTAGCCCTTGTTTAATTCTTCTTTATAATCACCATGTCCGGAGTAGAATATGAGTAAATTATCATTCTCATCTACATTTTTTATTAACCATTCAAATTTCTCTATGATATTCTCTCTTGTTGCTTGGTCGTTATATAATGTAATAAAGTGGTTAAAATTATATTTCGATTCTAATACTTGTTTAACCCCGCGGGCATCATTTACTGCATTGTCTAATGCAGGCCAGTCTCCTTTATAATTGTCAATTCCTATAATAAATGCATAATAATCTCCAAAATTTAGTTCTTCTTCTGCTTTTGCCATATTTAAACCTTTCAATGGATCTCCGTCACCCCTGTAGGCTTTCTTTTCTCCTGTTAATTCAATTGATTTAAAACCGCTTTCGCCTATTTGGGCTATTATTGTCAGGCAATAAATCATAATTGTTATTGTACAAGCTAACTTTTTCATTTTATTAGAATTTAATTTATTGTTTTCAATATATTAATGTATGAAACGTTAAAAATGTAAACACTTTTTGGAAAAAATCTTAAGTTCAAAATTATAATTTTTTTTTTAATTAACAAATTGTTTTATAATAATTTATAACTAATATTCATATGCCTTTATTAACATTCTTAAATTATTCATCTTAAATATAGGCATATCTCTGTGTTTCCAACATTTTTATTATATCATTTTTTAATTAATAATCTATTAAATTCATAAAAAAGTTGTTTACATCTGTTCATTCTTTTACATTAATAATATCGGATGATATTTATTATTTCATCATAAATAGTATTAGGATTAATATAAAAAAAATAAATAATTTAATAATGAAAACTGAAAATAAAGAACTTGCTACAGTATTAAAAGTTTATCCTATTTCAACAAAAGGTATTTTAAAAATTCAGTTCAAGTCAAATGATAAAAAAAGGCTCACTTTAAAAATATATGATTTAATGCTTCAGTTAGTCGCAAAACAAAATATTATTGTCTTAAATGGTATAAATAATAATATAATTGATGTTTCAGGCTTTCATCCTGGAATATATTATTTAGAAATATCATCAGAGTCCAGTACTATTTTTAAAAAGCTTATCTTAAATTAGTTCCACTTTTTTAATTCTTAAATTCAATTATATTATCGAAGAAGAACAAAAGTGATTAAAAAATTATTCCATTGCCATTTATGTAATGTATAATATTTTTATAAATTCGTAAATTAAAAATATATTCAAATTAAATCATCAGATTAGGAGGGAACGTTATATACTGATTACTTAAATTATACTATATACAACAAATAGTAATTGTTTTAGAATATTATAATTTTTGTATAAAGTTCCTATTTATATTATTAATATGAGGAAGATTTTTACATTACCGCTTTTGCTTATAATTTTTAATAGCGCGCTTGGACAAGTATCTATTCCTCAAAATATTAATGCAACTTATTCTGACGGACAAATAATCATTCAATGGGATCCCAATCCCGAATCTAATTTACATAAATATAACATTTACCGCGATACCTTATCTGCACCAATCCTTTTATATGATAGTGTTGTTAATCCTTCTCTTGACACATTCTTTATTGATACAGATATAACAAAAGAAAAAACTTACTATTACCGTATCACCGCCTATGATAGTACCGATGACGAGAGTGGTTATTCGGATGGAATAACTGTATTTTATTCTTTTATTCCGGTAATTAACAATATAAACCTGTGGACATCGCAATACGGAAATGAATACGGGGACGGAGACAAAGGTGTTTTTATGCAAATTCAGGTTTCCGATCCTCAAGGCTTAAGTGATATTAAATCGGTCACCGTTACTTACCCGGATGAAACCACATACAATCTAAACGATAACGGCCAGAATGGAGATAATAATCCCAATGACGGGGAATATAGTTATCATGACTGGTCAATTTACGGATCACCTCTTCTGGGAGCATATACTTTTACTGTAATTGATAATTCAGATAATAGCATAACAAAAACCGACACACTTGACAGTTTTATTGATTATCCTCATAATTTATATCCAAGAGGGAATGTTGTGATTACTTCCGGCACACCAACATTAAGCTGGGATTCGGTTCCGGGAGCTGCATCATACTCCATCTGGTTTGGAGATAAAAATGGCAATCATATCTGGGGGCCCGGCAATATTGATACAAATTCCATAGTGTATAATTTTGATGCTTCGGGGCCTGCCCTGGTTGATGGAGAATATTATATATGGCACGTAAATGCATATTTAAATGATGCAAGCAGCAATCATAATGACGTACGGTTTTTCTATTCTTCAGAAACTGACTCTCCTGTTGTTGCTAATCCGCATATTCGCTCACGACATTACGGTGATGATGAAGGATATGAAGAATACGGACTTGTTCTGGAAATTGATGTGGGAGATCCCCAGGGATTAGATGATATACAATCTGTTACTGTTTCCTCTCCGGAAGCTGAAGTATATATTTTATATGACGATGGGCATCATAGTGACTGGTATGAAAACGATGGCCGCTTTGCCCATCATTTTGGAGGATTAACAGATTCCCCTCCAACAGGCGATTATATCTATACCATAACCGACAATTCGAGCAATACTGTAATTGTAACAGATAATCTAAGCATGGTTATAGATTATCCAAGAAACTTATCGCCTGCATATAATGAAGTTGTCACAGATTCAACTCCGCTTTTTACATGGGATTCGATTGATAATATTAATCATTACTGGATACGTGTAAGAGAATACGAAGGAAATACAGTTTGGGGATGGATTGATATTTATGATACAACAATAACTTATAATGAAGATAATAATGGCTCTGATTTAATTGACGGAGGAATTTATCAATGGGATATTAGTACAGGATTAGACGATGCCGAAAGCTGGCACCACGGAGTGCGATTTGCCTATTCATCAATTCCTGACATTCCGATTTTAAGTAATTATGACATTGATGCCAGACAAACAATTGATTATTATAATAATGAAGATTATTATTATCATTTTTGGATAGATGTATTGGATCCGCAAGGATTGGAAGAGATTGACTCGGTTTGGATTGAATTCCCGGATGGAAGTATTAATCTGTTGTATGATGATAATACACATTGCGATGGTAATGCAGGAGATGGTAGATATCAATATTGTTCCGGCATTAGCTCTCCGGTTCAAACAGGAATATATACTTTTTATTCCAAGGATAAGTCAGGTAACCTGGCATCAAAATCAGATTCCATACCTGTTACATTAAATTGTACAAATATACTATCACCTGCAAACAATTCTTATATTAATGAACCTGATTTCTTAATTGAATGGGAAAAAGTAACCGAAGCTACAAGATACTCGATTAGTGTTTACAGGCATAACTGGGGAGATGTTTGGAATTATAATATAGATTCAAGTATTACATCAATCAATTATTCAGGCGAAAATTTAATCGAGGGAGAAATTTATTCCTTGTATCTTCATGCCTATTCCTTAAATAACTGGTCACGAACTGAGATAAGATTTACATACTCAGAACAAGGATTAATAACAATTGACGGAATTAAAGATCCTGTATGGGACGCTGCCACAGGTCATATTCATATAGATAATTCATTTCTTGTTGATGGAAATTCAGAAGGTGATAACGACTGTTCTGCCGATGTTTACCTGGTTTATGATTCCTTATTTCTTTATGGTTTTGTAGAGGTTACGGATGATATTATGGGCGACAGAAATGACTGGTGGTGGGAAAATGATGCATTTAAGATGATTTTCGATACAGACCCTAATACTTTAGCATCCATACAAAATGCAAACGACAGAATTAATATAGAATTTACAGCAAGGGTGGATGCGGATGATAGAAGGCATGGAAGAAATCCGTGTTTGTTTTACCGAGGAGAAACAGCTAATGGGTATATTATTGAGTTTGCTGTTTCAGCACAGGCATTGATCAACACAAGTCCTGATCCGGATGAACAAATAACT
>JAFGQQ010000028.1 GCA_016935595.1 Bacteroidales bacterium | reverse complement strand
GTTCCATCTGGTTACAGGGTTGCCTCAAATGGATTGCTAGTAAATGAAACAAGTAATTCTCTTGTTACTTACCATTGGAAACACCGGTATCCTATTGCTTATTATTTAATTGCTATTGGTATTACCAATTATAGTGTTTACAGAGAATATGTCACGTTATCAAACGGCGTTGAGCTTGAAGTGCTGAATTACGTATATCCTGAAGATGCCGATTCCCTTAAAAATAATACCAGTCAATTATTGCCTGTTTTACAGTTTTTCGATGAAAAATATATTACTTACCCGTTTTATAAAGAAAAATATGGCCATGCTCAGTTTACATGGGGAGGAGCTATGGAAAATCAAACCATGAGCTTTATGGGATCATTCGGTTTTGATATTCTTGCACATGAATTATCTCATCAATGGTTTGGTAATTATATTACCTGTGCTACCTGGCAGGATATTTGGTTAAACGAAGGTTTTGCAAAATATTCCGAAGCCTTGGTGCATGAACACTTCTCGGGTAATGATTATTTAAATGAATGGCTGATAAAATATATTGATTATGTTATTTCGGAAGAGGACGGATCGGTTTGGGTTGAAGACACTTCAGATGCCTCAAGAATTTTTAATTATAGGTTGTCGTATGGTAAAGGAGCACTAGTATTACACATGTTAAGATGGGAAATGGGTGACAGCCTTTTTTTTACAGGGATAAATAATTATTTAAACGATCCTGATTTAGCATTTAAAACTGCCACAACTGACGATTTAAAATACCATTTGGAAAATGCAGCCGATACCTCATTAACGGAGTTTTTGGATGACTGGTATTATGGCCAGGGTTTTCCGAAATATAAAATATACTGGTATCAGGATGATGAAATGAAAATTTATATTAAAATTAATCAAACAATATCCCATACATCTGTCGATTTTTTCGAGATGCATATACCTGTTCAGTTAATTGGTCTTGGTAAAGATTCGAATATAATTTTATATAATACACATAACGATCAGGAATACTTAATAGAAACAAATTTTTATGTAAAAGATTTAGCTTTTGATCCTAATCATAAGATTCTCACTCAAACTCCAACTATAATTAATGAATTAATTGAAAAAGAAAAAATTCATATCTTTCCAAACCCTTTTTCTGATAAAATATATATTCAAAAGCACCAAAATATTGAAATTAATGAGATTAGGATTTTTGATATTTCAGGAAAAATGTTAGTTAAAACTGGTTATAATGAATTTATCTTTACAGGTAATTTATCAAGCGGAGTTTATTTTATTGATATAAAATCGGGAAATAAGATTTATAAACGGAAAATTGTTAAGTACTAGTTATATTTTTTAATTTCGCAGGAATATTACTAACCCAAAATTATTATTATGTTTTCTGGAATAGTTGAAGAAGCAGCACTAGTGGTACAGCTGTTAAAAGAAAAGGAAAACCTTCATATTACAATGGAATGCTCGTTTGTAAATGAATTAAAAATCGATCAAAGTGTTTCCCATAATGGTGTATGTTTAACAGTGGTTAAAAAAGAAGGAAAAACTTACACGGTTACCGCCATTAAGGAAACTCTGGATAAATCGAATTTAGGATTATTGAAAGTTGGTGATAAGGTTAACCTTGAACGGAGTTTAAAAACGGAAAGTTTACTTGATGGACATTTGGTACAGGGTCATGTTGACCAAACTGCAAAATGTACAAAAGTTGAAGAGGCTGAAGGGAGCTGGTATTATACTTTTGAGTACGATCCTTCAAAAGGGAATATAACTGTTGAGAAAGGCTCGATTGCTGTAAACGGAGTTAGTTTAACAGTTGTTAATTCACAGGAAAAATCATTTCAGGTGGCCATAATACCTTATACTTATGAAGTAACTAATTTTCATCAAATTAAAAAAGGAACAATTGTTAACCTGGAATTTGATGTAATTGGCAAATATATTGCCAAATTGGTAAAACAATATTTAAACAAATAAGCAAAGTTGCTAGTTTCGTGTTACATGTTGCTTGTTTTTTATTATAAATATTTTCACATAAAATATAATTTTAAATAATTTACTAACCAGTAACCTGAAACCAGCAACTAGTAAAGTGGTTTATACAATAAATTTATTCATCAAGATGAAAAATATATCTCCAAAAAAACTGGCAACCAGGATATCGCTTATTGTTTCCTGTATAACTGCAATTGCTGCAATATCTTTTATTTTTCTATCGAAAGAGTATGAATATCTATTATTGATTATAGCAATACTTTCTGTTTTCGTCGTATCTTATATTATTACATTTCGGGTAATAACTAATTTTATTCTTGAAAAGATTAATCCTATTTATAAATCCATTCTCGATTTAAATCTTCCCGACAGAATAATTAGAAAAAAATTTGAAGAAAAAGATGCTGTTAAAGAAGTTAATAAAGATGTAATAGACTGGGCCAAAAAGAGGCAAAAAGAAATTAAAAAACTTAAAAACCAGGAAAAATACCGGAAAGAGTTTTTAGGGAATGTTTCACATGAATTAAAAACACCGATATTTAATATACAGGGTTATATATTAACCTTACTGGATGGCGGAATTGAAGATTCTGAAATTAATAAATCATATTTGCAAAAAGCCGAAAAAAGCATAAACCGTATGATCTCGATAGTTGAAGACCTTGAGCATATCTCGGAACTGGAATCGGAAGTGCTAAAATTGAAAATAAAGAAATTAAACATTGTTAGTCTTTTTAAAGAAGCTTTTGAAATGCAGGAAATGCATGCGAAGGAAAGAAAAATTAAACTCGTTTTCAATACGGATTATGATAAACAGGTTTTAGTAAAAGCTGACCGTGAAAAAATTCTAAATGTTATAAATAATCTTTTAAATAATTCAATAAAATATGGTAAAGAAAAAGGAAAAACAAAAGTATCGTTTATGGATATGGGCAATCATATTTTAGTCGAAGTGGCTGATAACGGTATTGGTATCGCTAAAAAAGATATTCCGAGGATATTTGAACGTTTTTACCGGACAGATAAAGGCCGTTCAAGAGACATGGGAGGAACAGGATTGGGTTTATCCATTGTAAAACATATTATTGAGGCACATAACCAAACTATTAATGTAAGAAGTACAAAGGGAGAGGGTTCTTCCTTTACGTTTACATTGGAAAAAGCTTGATATAATTAAAAATGTTTTCTTCTTTATAAATTCCATTGTTTTTTTGTTATTAGAAATCTATCTTTGTTCAATTTTTGTAAGACTTAATTATTACTTATCCGACAAGTTGGATAAGTAATAATTATTAGTCGAACACCTGCCTGTCCTGCCTTGTCCGATGGCGTCACCAGGGCGGACATAACGGCAGGCAGGAATCCCGATGACTTAGTCAATCGGGATCAATTCCAATTAGCAGTATTAAAGTAAATATTTAATGGATCGCAAATTTAAGGAATATAAAAATTTTGACCTGTCGCAAATTAATAAGGAAATATTAAAAAAGTGGGAGGAGAATAAAACCTTTGAAAAAAGTTTAACTACACGTGAAGGTAATCCGGCATTTAAATTTAATGAAGGCCCTCCTTCTGCAAACGGTTTACCCGGTATACATCATGTTTTATCCCGTACAATTAAAGATATTGTTTGCAGGTATAAAACATTAAAAGGCTTTTATGTAAAAAGAAAAGCGGGATGGGATACACATGGATTGCCTGTAGAATTAAGCGTTGAAGAATTCCTGGGAATTTCTAAGGAAGACATAGGCGAAAAAATATCAATTGAAGAATTCAACCAGTCTTGTCGTAAAGAAGTAATGAAATATACCGATACATGGGAAGAACTTACCCGAATTATGGGATATTGGATTAATATGGACCATCCTTATGTTACTTATGATAATAAATACATCGAAACGCTTTGGTATCTGTTAAAGGAATTATATAAAAAAGGATTGTTATATAAAGATTATACTATACAACCATACTCGCCAGCGGCAGGGACCGGCTTAAGTACCCATGAGTTAAACCAGCCTGGCTGTTATCGCGATGTAAAAGATACAACCTGTGTTGCACAGTTTGAGGTGATTAGAAATGAAATATCAGAATTTTTATTTAAAGATACTGATACGAAAGTATATTTTTTGGCATGGACAACCACACCCTGGACATTGCCTTCAAATACAGCTTTGGCTGTGGGAGAAGAAATAAAATACGTTAAAGTCAAAACTTTTAATCCTTATTCTTCACAACCTGTTACATTAATTCTTGCTAAAGATTTATTTAATATTTATTTCCCCGAAAAAAATGAAGATTTAAAACTTGAAGACTATAAATCCGGGGATAAAGACATACCGTATTCAATTATAGCTGAATACAGGGGCAAGGAATTTAAAAATATTAAATATCACCAGCTAATTGATTGGGTAAAACCAATGAAACAGGCGTTTAAAGTTGTTTGTGGCGATTTTGTAACAACTGATGAAGGAACAGGCATCGTTCATATTGCACCAACTTTTGGTGCCGACGATTATCGCATGGCAAAGGAAAATGATTTACCGCCTTTAATTGTATTGGATAAAAGCGATCAGTCAAGTCCGCTTGTTGACAGAAAGGGCCGGTTTTTCAGAATTGAAAAAATGGCTGATGATTTCGTTAAAAATTATGTAAATACAGATACTTACCGTGACTTTTCAGGGAGGTATGTAAAGAATGAATATGATGAAAATCTCTCTGAAAACGATCCTACTGTCGATATTGACATTGTGGTTTTTCTTAAAAAAGAGAATAAAGCTTTTAAAATTGAGAAACAAGTTCATAACTATCCGCATTGCTGGCGAACAGATAAACCTGTTTTATACTATCCTTTAAACTCCTGGTTTATTAAAACCACAGCTAATAAGGATAAGCTAATTAAGCTCAATCGAGCTATTAATTGGAAACCTGATGCAACAGGTACAGGAAGATTTGGTAAGTGGCTTGAAAATTTACAAGACTGGAATCTTTCCCGTTCACGATTCTGGGGAACGCCTTTACCTATTTGGGTTACAGAAAACCGTGATGAAATAAAATGTATAGGTTCAGTGGCTGAATTAAAGCAGGAAATAGAAAAAGCTGTGAAAACAGGGTTTATGGATAAAAATCCTCTAGCAGATTTTGACGAGAAGGATATATCGGAAAAAAATTATAATAAATTCGATTTACATAAACCTTTTGTCGATTATATTATTTTAGTTTCTTCAAAAGGAGAAAAAATGTTCCGTGAACCCGACCTGATTGATGTTTGGTTCGACTCGGGCGCCATGCCCTATGCACAATATCATTATCCTTTCGAAAATAAAGACAATTTAAATGAATATTTCCCGGCCGATTTTATTGCCGAAGGAGTTGATCAAACCCGCGGATGGTTTTTTACTTTACATGCCATTGCATGTATGTTGTTCGATTCAGTTTCTTTCAAAAACATCATTTCTAATGGCCTGGTATTAGATAAAAATGGCAATAAAATGTCGAAAAGGCTTGGAAATGCAATCGATCCGTTTGACACTATTGAAAAATACGGTTCCGATCCATTACGCTGGTATATGATTACAAATGCCCAGCCCTGGGATAATCTTAAATTCGATTTGGATGGCGTAGAAGAAGTAAAACGTAAATTTTTTGGAACATTATACAACACATATTCTTTTTTCGCTTTATACGCAAATATCGACAATTTTAAGTTTGAGGAACAGGAAATTCCCGTAAATGCAAGACCGGAGATTGACCAATGGATTATTTCATTATTAAATTCATTGGTAAAAGAAGTTGGAGAACGTTATGAGGATTATGATTTAACAAGGGCTGGCAGATTAATCCAGGATTTTGTAATTGAAAATTTGAGCAACTGGTATGTGCGGCTAAACCGTAAACGTTATTGGGGTGGAGAAAAAAATCAAGATAAACTATCAGCCTATCAGACTTTATATACCTGTTTGGAAACAGTGGCAATTTTAGCTTCTCCCATTGCGCCTTTTTATATGGATAAGATTTTTTGCGATTTAAATGCGGTTACGCATAAATATAACATTGATTCAGTTCATATAATTGATTTTCCTAAATACATTGAAAAATATATAGATAAGGATTTGGAAGAACGCATGAGGATTGCCCAGGATGTATCATCAATGGTGTTGGGATTGCGAAGAAAAGTTAATTTGAAAGTGCGTCAACCGCTTGCTAAAATTATGGTGCCAATAATTGATAAAGGATTTGTTAAAAAATTCGAAGCAGTTAAAGAATTGATACTTTCGGAGGTGAATGTTAAAGAAGTTGAGTATATATCCGATACATACGGAATTATTAGGAAAACAATTAAACCGGATTTTAAAAAACTTGGCCCTAAATATGGTAAATTAATGAAGCAAATAACCTCAAAGTTAGCAGGAATGGATCAGGATGAAATTGTTAAGTTTGAGATTGAAGGCAAATTTGAATTTATTAT
Organism: Bacteroidales bacterium; assembly: GCA_016935595.1. The sequence goes on along the minus strand of JAFGQQ010000028.1, from coordinate 1,237 downwards.
TGAAGATCGAAATGTTGTTTTATCTTTAGAAGATGTTAGTATAATTACAAATGACATACCTGGCTGGTTAGTGGCAAATGAAGGCAAATTAACGGTTGCGCTCGATATTAATGTTACAAAAGAATTGAAAGATGAAGGTATTGCCAGGGAGTTCATAAATCGTATTCAGAACTTAAGAAAAGAAAGTGGATTTAATGTAACAGATAAGATTAATATTCAAATTAAGAAAAATGATTTTATAAATTCTGCTATTGAAAAGCATTCAGACTATATTAGCGCTCAAACTCTTGCCAATTCAATTACTTTGGTCGATGAAATGGAACATTCAGATGCAAAAACCGTAGAAATTGATGACGAAATTGAAACTTTTATTTTAATTGATAAATTAAATTAAATTATTTTATATTTTTGACAATTTAAATTTGATGTCATGGGAGAAAAAACCAGATATTCTGATGAGGAACTGTTGGAATTCAAACAAATAATTCTTGGAAAGCTTGAGAAAGCAAAGCAAGATTACGAATTATTAAAAAATTTTATAACTCATAATGAAAGTAATGACACAGAAGATACTTCCCCTACTTTTAAGGTATTAGAAGAAGGTGCAGCTACTCTTTCAAAAGAAGAAGCCGGCAGGTTGGCTCAGAGACAGCTTAAATTTATTCAACATTTACAAGGAGCCCTGGTAAGGATTGAAAATAAAACTTATGGTATTTGTAGAGTTACCGGAAAACTTATTTCAAAAGAAAGATTACGTGCTGTTCCACATGCCACTTTGTGTATAGATGCGAAGCAAAATCAAAAATAAAATCCAATTAATCAGTTTAAAAATGATTGGAAATATTCTTCCAGTCATTTTTTGTTTTATTACAATACAGATTTAACAAAATTTTATTAATGTGAAGAAATACAGACTACCAATAATAGTAATATTTGCAGTTATAATTTTAGACCAGGCATTTAAAATATTAATAAAAACCAATATGATGCTTGGCCAGGAATATATGGTACTTGGTAAATGGTTCAGATTACATTTTACCGAAAACAATGGAATGGCTTTTGGCTTAGAAATAGCCGGTTCATATGGGAAAAAAATATTAAGCATTTTCAGAATAATTGCTATTGGTTTAATAATTTGGTATTTACTTGATTTAATTCATAAAAATGTTCCAAAAGGATTAATAATAAGTATTTCGCTTATTTTAGCCGGTGCTCTTGGAAATGGTATTGATAGTTT
>JAFGQQ010000259.1 GCA_016935595.1 Bacteroidales bacterium | reverse complement strand
TTGGGTGCAAACATGCCGGACAATTTTCGAATGCTTTTTTAGCTTCGTAAACATATCCGCAATTTATGCATTTCCACCATACTTTACCGTCTTTCATAAATACCTTGTCTTCTGAAATGTTTTGCAATAATTTCAGGTATCGTTTTTCATGTTCAGCCTCAACTTTTGCTATACTTTTAAATGCAGTGGCAACATCAGCAAAACCTTCCTTTTCGGCTATTTCTGCAAATTCGGGGTATAATTCTGACCATTCTTCATTTTCGCCCTCAGCTGCAGCTTTCAGGTTTTCAGCGGTTGTGCCAATAATACCGGCAGGATATGAAGCTGTTATTTCAACCATACCACCTTCCAAAAATTTAAAAAAGCGCTTGGCATGTTCTTTTTCCTGAGAGGCCGTTTCCATAAATATATTTGAAATTTGTACATATCCTTCCTTTTTTGCAACACTGGCAAAAAATTCATACCGGTTACGTGCCTGTGATTCACCTGCAAATGCTTTTAGCAGGTTTTGTTCTGTTTTTGTGCCTTTTATCGATCTTTCCATAATGATATATTTTGATTGGTTTTTATTTGGGGATAAAAATAATGGTTTCTCTCTTAAATACGCACAAACTCATTTTTTTTAATAAAATTTAGGAATACTACTTTTTAAAACGTCCTATAAATAAAAAATGTGATAAAAATTTATTCAAAAAAAATAATCCCTTTCCTCATATTGGCTTTTGGTTTATTAACTAACTGCGGTAAAGAAGAAGAGGTTTTACTGCATTTCAATTCAGTTAATATTGGGGTTTATATGGATGATGCAGTATGGCCCGCATTAAAAGCACCAACTTTGAATATTTTAAATCAATTGAATTTCCCCTATTCATTATTAATAAATGATTCAATAATAAATAATAAACTGGATCAATATTCGGTTTTATTATTACCCGGAGGATCAGGTGGCAATTATTATGAAAATCTTGGCCCGGAGGGTTTCAATAATATAAAAAATTATGTAAGAAAAGGTGGTGGTTATATTGGAATTTGCGGGAGTGCATATATGGCATGTGTTACTGAAATTTTCAGAGGTTGGGCAGGTGAGCCACGAAGACATGGGGAATATGAGGGACTAGGACTTTTTAACGGTAAATCCGATGGGCCTCTTGAAGATTTTTTGCCTGGCTATCGTGATATTAATTGTAAAGTAGAGATAGTAAATGATTCGCACCCTGTTACAAGAAACCTTGCCGATACAATATCTTATTTATACGACCATGGCCCCGAATTTATTGCTAATGATAACAAAAGCATTGCAATTGGAAAATCGGTTAAAGGAAACCACCTGTTAATCAGTATCACTGAATATGGCAATGGAAGAGTCTTCCTTTCCTCCGGCCATCCGGAATATACCAATTCTGAAGAATGCCGTATTTTATTGAAAAATGCGATTGAGTGGTGCTCGAAACAAGAATAATAAATTTATATTGTTATTTTTAAAATTAAATAATATAAACAATTCTGTTTTATTGGTGTTAGTATAATACTTTTACATACAATACCAACCGCAATGCATATAATTATTTCACCGGCTAAAATTATTAATACACAACCCCGGGTAGTTGAAAATAAATCTACTTTACCGATTTTTCTTAATGAAGCCGGTGAATTGATGAATATTTTAAGAAGGTATTCTGCTTCCGAAATAGCAAATTTAATGGATATTAATATGGACTTGGCGGAGTTAAATGCAAAGCGGTTTTTAGAATGGGATATTGACCTTCATAAAAAAGCAAAACCAGCTGTATTAACTTTTAATGGACCTGTTTTTCAAAAATTAAATGCAGCCACTTTTAGTAAAAACGAATTGGGGATTATGCAAAAAAAGCTTTCTATACTCTCAGGTTTATACGGTATATTAAGGCCCCTTGATTTAATACAACCTTACAGGCTTGAAATGAGTACAAACCTGAATAAAAATATTACAGAGAATCTTTATAAATTTTGGGGAGACAAAATAACCCAATTTTTGAATCAAAGATTACAGGAAAATAATTCTGATGTATTAGTTAACTTAGCTTCGGGTGAATATTTTAAATCAATCAAAAAGGCAAAATTAAAAGCCAGGATTATTACTATAAATTTTAAAGAATTTGTAAACGGAAATTATAAAACAATAGTAATATATACAAAACAGGCACGCGGAATGATGAGCCGGTTCATTATAAAAAATAACATTTTAAATCCTGAAGAAATAAAGCATTTCGACAGGGAAGGCTATCATTACGATGATAACATGTCGGATAAGAATGAATGGGTTTTTACCAGGTGAGTTAATTTGAAATAAATCAATTTCAATTATAGATTTAAAGGGCAACACATATTATTTATAAATAATTACCGAGAAAATATAAAACCTTTATTAATATCCCATAATTACCTCTATTGTATTTTCCTGTTTCAATTGATCAATAGAAATATAACTTTTAATTATTTTTTCTCCATTAATTTCAATTTTTTTAACTCCTTTTTCAACCTTTGAAGGATTTTTTACAATAATATTCAATTTTTTACCTCTGAAAATCCTTACAGCTTCAAATCCATCCCAGCTTGAGGGGATACATGGATCGATAGTAATTCCGTTGTATTCAGGCCTTATTCCTAAAATATACTGGGTTGCTGCGAAAAACGACCACGTAGCAGAACCACTTAACCATGGTAGTCGTGAGTTACCGTAACGTGGGCTGTATTTCCCGTGGGTTGACTGGTTGTAAACATAGGGTTCAATCTGTCGTATTTCGGCATTTGAATTATACGCCGACGGCAGATATGCCCTGAAATATTCGTATGCCTGGTTACCATGTCCCAGAATGGCTTCTGCCATTACAGCCCAACCCTGCGTGTGAGTAAAAATGGCACCGTTTTCTTTCATGCTTTTGTTAAAATATGCCGACCGCACTATTTTAAAGTTAGTTCCAAGTGTATAAGGCGGGTTGCATAAAGCTATTCCATATTCGGTAGCCAGATGCTCCTTAACATTTTTCATAGAGATTTCGGCCTGTTCTTTGTTTGCTGCTTCGCTTATAACCGACCAGGCTTGTGGATTTAAATAAATTTTTCCTTCTTTATTCTCATTTGAGCCGTATTTTTCACCTTCACTTCCATATCCCCTGATAAACCATTTTCCATCCCAGGCATATTTTTGTAAATTTTGGTCAAGGTTTTTCAACAAAGGTTCAGCCCATAATACTTCTTCTTTTTTATCGAACATATTTGATACCTCGGTATAAACCTTAAATGCATAACGTAATTGCATAGCAACAAAAACAGTTTCGCCTTCCTGTCCAAACCGAAGACAATCGTTCCAGTCAGCCGACAAACCGCTTGGCAAGCCGCGCTTACCGCTGTTATCGAGATTAAATTGTATTGCTCTTTTCATATGCCCTAATACAGTATCTTCTCCTTTATCGGCATAAGGCAATATCTTATTATAAAAAGAAAGATCACCTGTTTCTTTCACATATGCAGGAATAACATTAAAGAGCCACAAACAATCATCCGAGCGGTATTCATCTTCTTTTGGCAGCTTTTCCTGTCCGGGTTTATGGTTTATTTTATTTACAACAGGCATAGCTCCACCGGTAGAAACCTGTCCGGTAATCATTAATTCCAGTCTTTTACCTGCTTCTTCAGAAATATTTGGTAAAACTCCAAGCATATCCTGAACACTGTCGCGATAACCAAGCCCGTCACGTTCCATTGCGGTATATACTAAACTAGCTGCACGCGACCAGTTAAATGTCATCTGGCAGTTATATGGGCCCCACATATTTAACATACTGTTAAAATCAGGATCAGGTGTGTTTACTGATATGGCATTAATCCTTTCGTGCCAGTATTTTTTTAGTTTTTCCAGTTCATTATCCAGCCTTTCAATATTGCTGTATTCTTTAACCACCTGTTTGCCTTCTTTTGCAGCTTCTCCAATACCGATGAAAACAATCAAATCTTTCGATTCACCCGGTTTTAATGCAATATCTGTTTGAATGCATCCACAAACATTATCCCCGGCGGCCAAAAAGTCGGAACATTTTCCTTTTTCGACAGTTGCAGGATTTGCATAAGTACGATAATGTCCCAGGAAAGATTCCAGGTCTGTTTCAAAACCTTTAATTTCACCTCCAATAAAAGCCATAAAAGTGTGCCTTCCCTGGTCGTTTTCGGCAAAATTATCGGGCATATTGGGAACATGAATATTCGAGGCATGATCTATCATCCCGTCAATAACTGTCATATTCGCAATGTACTGTGTATATTGTAAGTTCATTAAATCCTGCATGGCATTCCAGCCATTTGCATATTCAACAAATGAAAATAAGCTGAGTTTTCTTATTGTTTTACCTATATTACATATTTTAATTTTCCATACTTCAAAAATCTGTCCCAGAGGAACAAAATAGGTAGTTTCTGTTTTTATATTCTTATATTCTGAGGCAATAATTGTATAGGCACTTCCATGCCGGCATTCTGATTTATATTTATCGAGTGGTTTCCCGACAGGTTGCCACGATGCCGACCAGTAATCGGCACTTTCTTTATCACGGATATAAATATACCTTCCCGGTTGGTCAAGAGGGACTGAATTAAAGCGTAAACGCATAAAACGTCCCATTCCGCCTGACTTATAAAAACTATATCCTCCTGCATTGTTTGTAATAATTGCTCCATATTCGGTCGAGCCTAAATAATTACTCCACGATTTTGGTGTTTCGGGATTTGTAATTACATATTCTTTATTTTTGTCATCAAAATATCCGTATTGCAT
>JAFGQQ010000258.1 GCA_016935595.1 Bacteroidales bacterium | reverse complement strand
TTTCATTTTATTTTTCATTACCGAATAATACAGTTTAATATTATTCCCTAATATTTTTGTAAATCCTTTCACATCATCTCCTGAGAATGCTTTATTCATTTCTCCATATTCAGCAAAATCCGATTGCATCATGTCATATTCCGACTCAATACCCATTAACTCAAACCTGTAAGGCATAAGCTTAACAAAAACTTTACCGGTAATATTTTGTTGCGTATCTTCCAGAAACTTTTCAATATTTCGCATTACAGGTTCGAGGTATAATGCTTCATGCAGAAACATGCCATACCAGTTACCTAATTGCTCTTTCCAATGTAGTTGCCATTTAGTTAAATTATGTTTTTCCAATAAATGATGTGCTTTTATAATAATAAGCGGAGCTGCAGCCTCAAATCCCACCCGTCCTTTAATACCGATAATAGTATCGCCAACATGAATATCTCTTCCAATTGCATATACCGATGCAAGCTTTTCAAGCTCTTTAATTGCATCAACCGGATTATATTTTTTATTATTAATCTCTATTAATTCCCCTTTTTCAAAACCCAAAGTGACTGTTTTTTCTTTGTTTTCTTTTAATTGACTGGGATAAGCTTTTCCAGGTAGTGGTTTGCTTGATGTGAGCGTTTCTTTTCCACCAACAGATGTACCCCAAATACCTTTATTGATTGAATATTCCATTTTTGTCCAATCCACATCAAATCCATAATCTTTCAAATATTGAATTTCTTTCTCTCTTGATATTTTAAGGTCACGTATAGGAGTAATAATTTTAATATCAGGAGCTAATACTTCAAAAGTTAAATCAAACCGTACTTGGTCATTACCTGCGCCAGTACTACCATGGGCAATGTATTTAGCGCCAATTTCTTTTGCATAATTTATGGCTGCAATGGCCTGGAAAGTTCTCTCAGAACTAACTGAAAGCGGATATGAATTATTCCGAAGGATATTTCCAAAAATCAAATATTTAATACATTTTTGATAGAATTCTACTGTTATATCGATTGCTTTATGAGTGACAACCCCCAGGGAAATAGCCCGTTTTTCAATAAATTTCAAATCCTCATCACTAAATCCACCCGAATTAGCAATTATAGAATGTACCTCTAAATTTTTCTCTTTCGATAAATATTTAACGCAAAACGAGGTATCCAAACCTCCGCTAAACGCTATAACAACCTTATCCATAATAGTATAAATTATTTTTATTATTAAATTTTATTCTTTTTATTTAGTAAAATATATTGTTTAAATTTTAACCATCGGTCATATGTTTTTAATGAATGCTTTTTATTAACTCTTGTATTTTTATTCTTTGCCTTTTCCCATGCGGGATCATATAACATACCAGTACAAAGACAATGTTTACGTTGAGTTCGCATTAAAATATCATGATTGATACAACTTTCACAACCTTTCCAGAAATCATCATCATCAGTCAACTCAGAAAAAGTAACTGGTTTATATCCAAGCTCTGAATTTATTTTCATCACAGCCAGGCCTGTGGTTAAACCAAATAATTTCGCATTCGGAAATTTTTTGCGGGAAAGATCAAAAGCCATCTTTTTTATTCTTTTTGCCAAACCCTGTCCACGGTATTCTTCAATAACTATTAAACCCGAATTTGCAACAAATTTTTCATGCCCCCACGATTCGATATAGCAAAAACCCACAAATTTATTATTGTCTAAAGCTATAATAGCTTTCCCTTCTACTATTTTTTTCCTGATATACTCGGGTGACCGACGGGCAATACCAGTTCCTCGTATTTTTGCAGCTTCAGCAATTGTTTCCAAAATATCATCCACGTAAACCAGATGATTCTCATTTGCTACCATTATATCAATTTTATGAACATTATTTTTATTTATTTTCTTATTATTGACGGTATTGTTAACTTCTGATTCTCTTTTTATTTTACCAGGAATTAAATTCTCGATACGTTTTGCAATTATATTCATTCTTACAATCTTTTAAAATAATACTTATTCAACATTATTAATTTCGGGAATAACCATAGTTAAAACATTTTTTACATCAGTTCGCATTACTTTCTCCCGAGGAATTACAAGTATTGTATCATCACCTGCAATAGTACCTAAAATTTCAAATGCATTTAAATTATCTATTGCCGATGCAATACTCCCTGCAAAACCAGGTAAAGTTTTAATAACCGCTAAGTTTTCAGAAAAATCTAATGATATAAAACCTCGTACCTGAAAATTTTGACCAATTTCAACCTTATCCTTCATCACTCTCGTCTCAGGCAAAACATAAATATATCCTCTTCTTTCATCTACAACCTTCCCTACTTTCAGGAATTTTAGATCACGCGATAAAGTAGCCTGAGTATAATTAAATCCCATTTCAGCCAATTTTTCAAGCAACTCTTCCTGGCTTGAAATAGAATAGCCACTAATAATCCTTTTAATAGCTAGTAATCTTTCTGTTCTTTTTTTCACTCGAATATATTTAGGTTATACATCTAATTATCATGTTCTTAATTATGTAATTTTCGAACTTTTTTTGTTGCTCACAAAATAATTATAATTTAATCTGAAATTTATTGCTCCTCCAGTTTCCATGGATTATTAAAATTAAAACTGTATAATTATTCAATTCCACTGCAAAAATATTCATTTATAAATTAAATCCAAATTTTTTTCTATACAAATTTTTGTACTTTTGCCAGGAATTTTTACAAATTTACTTTTAAAACAAAAATATATTTATAATTATTTTATTTACAAATATTTATAGCGGTACTAAATATGAAAAAAGAAATTAGAAAAGTAATTGTATTAGGTTCGGGGGCTTTAAAAATTGGTGAAGCAGGAGAATTTGATTATTCGGGCTCACAAGCTTTAAAAGCCTTAAGAGAAGAAGGAATTGAAACAATATTAATAAATCCAAACATAGCAACAGTTCAGACTTCTGAAAAAATTGCAGATAAAATATATTTTTTACCGGTTAATCCTTTTTTTGTTGAAGAAGTAATTAAAAAGGAAGAAGCTGATGGCATATTGCTTGCATTTGGAGGACAAACTGCCTTAAACTGCGGAACAAAATTATTTCAAAATAACATTTTTAAAAAATATAATATAAAAATTTTAGGAACTCCGATTGAAGCAATTATTAATACTGAAGACCGTGAAAATTTTGTAAATAAGCTGAACGAAATAAATATTAAAAGTCCGAAAAGTATTCCTGTAACAACAGTAAATGATGCAATTAAAGCAGCCAACGAAATTGGTTATCCAATCATTATCAGGGCTGCTTATACACTTGGCGGACAAGGAAGCGGATTTTGTTGTTCTGAAGAGGAATTAAAATATATGGCTTCAAAAACTTTCTCATATTCGAACCAAATTTTGATTGAAGAATCGCTTAAAGGCTGGAAAGAAATTGAATATGAAGTAGTACGCGATAAATATGATAATTGCATTACGGTTTGTAATATGGAAAATTTCGATCCTTTAGGAATACATACCGGTGAAAGTATTGTTGTTGCTCCATCACAAACTCTTACTAATAGTGAATATCATAAACTCAGGGAGATTTCGATAAGAATAATCAGGCATATTGGAGTAATTGGTGAATGCAATGTACAGTTTGCTTTAGATACTGAATCGGAAGACTACCGGGTTATTGAAGTAAATGCAAGATTATCACGTTCAAGTGCTTTAGCTTCAAAAGCTACAGGTTATCCTTTAGCATTCATTGCTGCAAAACTAGCATTAGGATACGGTTTACATGAATTAAAAAATTCTGTAACCAAAACTACAACCGCATGTTTTGAACCTGCACTTGACTATATAGTCTGCAAAATTCCTCGTTGGGACTTAGACAAATTTGTGGGCGTTTCAAAACAAATAGGGAGTTCAATGAAAAGCGTTGGAGAAGTAATGTCAATCGGGAGAACTTTTGAAGAAGCCATTCAGAAAGGTATCAGGATGATTGGTCAGGCCATGCATGGATTTGTGGCAAATCAAAAAATAAATATAAATAACATTGAAAAGGAATTGGCCGAGCCCACTGACATGAGAATTTTTTCAATTGCTCTGGCATTTGAGAAAAACATGTCGATTGATAAAATATACGAATTAACAAAAATTGATAAATGGTTTCTTGAAAAGCTAAAAAATATTTATGATTTAAGTCAAATATTGATTAAATACAATAAACTTGAAGATATTCCTTTTGACTTACTCAAAGAGTCTAAAATAATGGGTTTTTCGGATTTTCAAATTGCCCGGCTTGTATTAAAGTCCGACGCGGATAAAATGGAAGAAGGTTTATTAAAAGTAAGAGAATACAGGAAAAAAATTAATATCACGCCGGTGGTTAAACAAATAGACACATTGGCAGCAGAATATCCTGCTATGACAAATTATTTGTACATGACCTATAGCGGCGATGAGCATGATATTTCATTTGAAAATGATAAAAAGTCTGTAATTGTTCTTGGTTCTGGTGCATATAGGATTGGCAGCAGTGTTGAATTTGACTGGTGCGGGGTAAATGCATTATATACTATAAAAGAAGAAGGTTATCGCAGTGTCATGATTAATTATAATCCCGAAACTGTAAGCACAGATTATGATGTATGCGACAGGTTGTATTTTGATGAGCTTTCTTTTGAAAGAGTTTTAGATATAATTGAATTGGAAAATCCGAAAGGAATAATTGTATCAACTGGCGGTCAAATACCAAATAATCTGGCAATGCGTTTACACCGCCAGCAAATCAATATTTTAGGAACATCACCTGTTTCGATTGATAATGCCGAAAACCGTCATAAATTTTCAATGCTTTTAGATAAACTGGGAATTGACCAGCCAAGATGGAAAGAATTAACCACTATTAGAGAAATTTATGATTTTATTGACAAAGTAAATTTTCCTGTTTTAATAAGGCCTTCCTATGTTTTATCAGGTGCTGCCATGAATGTGGTTTCGAATAAATCTGAACTGGAATACTTCTTAAGTCTGGCAAAAGAAGTTTCTAAACAATACCCGGTTGTGGTGACTGAATTTATAGAACAGGCAAAGGAAATTGAGATTGACGCCGTTGCCAAAGAAGGAGAAGTTATTGCATATGCTATTTCAGAGCATGTTGAATTTGCCGGGGTACACTCAGGTGATGCTACAATGGTATTTCCACCGCAAAAATTATATTTTGAAACAGTACGAAGAATTAAAAAAATAACCAGGCAAATTGCTGAAGCACTAAATATATCAGGACCATTTAACATTCAATTCCTGGCAAAAGATAATGATATTAAAGTCATTGAATGTAATTTGCGTGCATCAAGGAGTTTTCCTTTTGTATCAAAAGTATTGAAGGTTAATTTTATTGAACTTGCAACAAAAATTATGTTAGGTAAGGAAGTCAAAAAACCCGATAAATCGATATTCGACCTTGAACACATCGGAATAAAAGCACCGCAATTTTCATTCTCAAGATTACAAAAAACCGATCCGCTGTTGGGAGTAGATATGTCATCAACAGGTGAAGTTGGATGCATTGGAGAAGACTATTATGACGCAATACTTAAAGCAATGCTCTCGGTTGGATATTCAATACCGGAAAAAAATATTTTACTTTCAACCGGCCCGATGCGTTCAAAAGTTGAATTAGTTGAAGGCTGCAGGATGCTTGCTGAAAAAGGTTATAATTTATTTGCCACAAAAGGAACAGCCGACTTTTTAAGACTTAACGGAATTGAAACAACCATACTTTCATGGCCTGATGAAAACACCAAACCAAATACAATCGAATATATTCAAAGCAAATTAATTGACCTGGTAATAAATATTCCAAAAGATCTTTCGAAACATGAACTGGATAATGATTATAAAATCCGCCGCAGCGCAATTGACTTTAATGTTCCGTTAATTACCAATGCCAGATTAGCCAGCGCATTTATTACCGCCTTTTGCAGACATGATTTGTCACAGGTTACTATAAAAAGCTGGGAAGAATATTAAAATTGTTTAATAGTTATATTAATATTTTTCAAATTTTTCTGTGTGAAATTTACCAATCAAAATACTCGTCTTCCTGTTTTGTGCATTGCAGCACCCAATTTTTAAGCACCAAAGGTGCGATACCATCAGCCTGGACTGAATGTCCAGGTTACATA
>JAFGQQ010000257.1 GCA_016935595.1 Bacteroidales bacterium | reverse complement strand
ACAGAAGTAATTGATCCATGCTTTGTTGAAGTGATCCGTTCCTGCATAATACCCATTTCAGTAGCCAGTGTAGGCTGATAACCAACAGCCGAAGGCATCCGGCCTAATAAGGCCGACACTTCGGAACCTGCCTGGGTAAAACGGAATACATTATCAATAAAAAATAAAATATCCCGGCCTTTACCTTTTTTATCTCCATCTCTGAATGATTCAGCAATAGTCAATCCCGATAATGCAACTGTGGCACGTGCACCTGGTGGTTCATTCATTTGTCCAAATACCAGGCTGATTTGTGATTTTTTTATTGCTTCAAAATCTACCTTGGTTAAATCCCATCCTCCGGCTTCCATACTTTTTTTAAATTCTTCACCATATGTCATAACATTGGCACCAAGCATTTCACGTAATAAATCATTACCTTCTCTTGTGCGTTCACCAACTCCTGCAAAAACAGATAATCCTTCATAGGCTTTGGCAATGTTATTAATAAGCTCCTGAATAAGAACTGTTTTCCCTACACCAGCACCCCCAAATAAGCCAATTTTTCCACCTTTCAAATAAGGTTCAATTAAATCAATTACTTTTATTCCAGTATAGAGCACTTCTGTTTCAGTTGATAATTCCTCGTATGCTGGTGGTTTGCTATGAATATCATAACCATTTTCTTTTGATAAAGGTCCTATTCCATCAATCGCATCTCCGGTAACATTTAACAATCTTCCCCTGACTTGTTCTCCGACCGGCATAACAATTGAACCACCGGTTGCTTTTACATCCATTCCCCTTCTTAATCCATCAGTTGAATCCATGGCAATAGCCCGAATTGTATTTTCACCTATGTGTTGGTGACATTCAATAATTAATATAGAACCGTCTTCTTTTTTTATTTCTAAGGCATCATGTATATTTGGTAAATCAGTTCCTCTTCTTACAAATGCAACATCAACTACCGGACCAATTACCTGAACTACTTTTCCAATATTTTGCGACATACTAATAATTTAAAGATTTTTATATATATAAAGTTAATACAAATAAAAATAAATATTCAATAAGGATTATTTTAAAATTTACGATTTAATAGCATTTTTGAAAATTTAATTAATTCATACTTTTTTTCTTGATCAACACTGACTTTGTTGAGATAATTATTAGCAGAATTAATATATTCAGATATTTTATTACTTGTAATATCTTGAATGCCTAATTTTTCATAAATAGCTATAACCTCTTCAATTTTTGTTTGATTGTCGAGTTTTTTATTTTCAATTATAAATTTTAGCCTTTTATAATCACTTTCATTGGCAAGTTCAAATGCTTTGATAAGTAAAAATGTTTTTTTTTTGGTTACAATATCATTTCCTATTTTCTTCCCGAATTTTTTAATGTCCGCAAAAACATCTAAAAGATCATCCTGCAATTGAAAAGCAATACCAATATCTTTACCATACTGATATAAATATTCTGAATCATTCTCACTTGCATCGCCAATAATTGCTCCAATCCTTAAACAACTTGCTAATAAAACTGAGGTTTTAAGCCTAATCATATTAATATATTCATCAATAGTTACATCATTTATATCCTCAAAATCCATGTCGTATTGCTGTCCCTCACATACCTGTATCGCAGTTTTAACGAATTCATTAAGTATTTTTATTTTATTTTCATGAACTCCCTTTAATAAATATTCATATGCAATAATACACATGGCATCCCCCGATAATATAGCTATATTATTATTCCATTTTTTATGAATTGTAGTTTGATTACGACGGATTGGGGAATTATCCATTATATCATCGTGTACTAATGTGAAATTATGAAATATTTCTAATCCAATTGCCGGAAATATTGCCTGTTCAATATTATCTGAAAATAAATTGCATGCCATTAATACCAAGGCGGGTCTGATACGTTTTCCTTCCATCGAAAGGATATATTCAATCGGTTGATAAAGATTAACTGGTTCTTTTTTTAAATCAATATTTTTAAATGCTTTATTAATTATATCCTGGCACTCTTGAAAGGTAAACATATTAAATCTAACTCCTTTTTTAAATATTTATTATAATCAATTTCACTAAGGTAAAAATAATAATTATATGATTTGCTTAAATAATTTAAAGAATAATAATTGATCTCATAATATTTTATATTGTAAAAAACAATAACCTGTTATTGTAATGTATAGCATTAAAAATTCTTTTTTTATTTTAATATTAATTTTTACTTTTGCACCACTTAAAATTTACGGTCTTGGATTTTCTTGATCAATATGTTATTTCCCTTAAAGGCCTTAAAGACGGGGAGTATAAGTATACCTTCGAGGTATTAGATAAGTTCTTTGAACATTTTGAAAAATCTGAAATTAATAAAGCGAACATTATAGTTGAGGTTATTATTAATAAAGTATTATCGGTAATGACGTTGATAATAAATATTTCCGGGGAAGTTGAGGTTGAATGCGACAGATGCCTGGATAAGTTAATGTTACCAATTAGCATTTCTAATACTCTATATATAAAAACTGAAACTGAAAATAAAATTGACGACGATGATATTATTTATATTTCAGATTTTGAACAGCAAATAAATGTTGCACAATATATTTATGAATTCGTTGAATTAAATATGCCAATAAAAAAAACTCACCCGATTGATAAATATGGAAAAAGCATGTGCAATAAAGAAATGTTAAATAAAATAAATGAATTGGAATCAAAAAAAACAGATGATATTGATCCCAGATGGGAAAATTTAAAAAAATTTCGTGAAAAATAAATTAAGATTATATGGCACATCCAAAAAGAAAAACATCAAAGCAAAGGAGAAATAAAAGAAGAACTCATTATAAAGCAACTCCTCCAACTTTAGTTACCTGCTCAAATTGCAATGCAACTGTGCAGTATCACCGTGTTTGTCCTGAATGTGGTTATTATAGAGGCAAATTAGCCATTGAAAAAGAAGTAGCGGTTTAATATATTTTATATAAATTCCTGATGAAAATTGGAATTGATATAATGGGCGGGGACTTTGCTCCTGAGGCTACCATTAAAGGGGTTATAAAAGCAAAAGAACATTTTGGAGAGGATACCAAGCTTATATTGTTTGGCCCTGAAAATACTATTGCTTCGCTAATAAAAAATAATTCCGGTTCATTAAATAATATTGAAATTGTTGATTGCCAGCAACAAATTGAAATGGGAGAAAATCCGGCGAAAGCTTACTCGAATAAATTAAATTCAAGTATTGTTACCGGATTCACATATTTAAAACAAAATCTGATTGACGGATTTGCCAGTGCCGGGAATACCGGTGCAATGATGGTTGGAGCAATGCATGTAATTAAATCCATACCTGGAGTAATCAGGCCTTCTATTGCTACAGCATTACCCAGATTAAATGGAAAATCAACACTCATTTTAGATGTAGGCATTAATCCAGATTGCAGGCCCGATGTATTATATCAATATGGTATTTTAGGATCTATTTATGCAAGCGAGGTTTATAAAATGAATAATCCACGCATTGGTTTATTAAATATTGGTTCCGAAGAAAGTAAAGGAAATTTGCTCACAAAAGGTGCATATGAACTAATGAAAGACAATAAAGACTTTAATTTTATTGGGAATGTCGAAGGAAATGAACTTTTCGATGACAATAAAGCTGATGTTATCGTATGCGACGGATTTGTCGGAAATATTATATTAAAACAAGCTGAAGCATTTTATGTCCTGTCAAAAGCAAGAAACATAAATGATGAGTACATTGAAAAATTTAACTTCGAACAATATGGCGGAACACCTATCTTAGGTATCAATTCAGCAGTAATTATTGGTCATGGAATATCAAATGCAACTGCAATCATGAATATGATTCTTCAAACAAGAAATATTGTCAATTCACATTTAATTAATAAAATAAAAGAAATTTTTAACTAATGAATAAAATAAGAGCAACTATAACTGGTATTGATGCATTTGTGCCAGATTATATTCTTACTAATGAAGAATTAAGCCAAATGGTTGATACATCGGACGAATGGATAATGTCGAGGGTTGGAATTAAAGAAAGACATATTTTAAAAGGCGAGGCACAGGGAACCTCAGTAATGGCGGCAGAAGCTGTTAAAAGATTGTTAAAAAAAACCAACACCTCTCCTGATGAAATTGATTTTGTTATTTGCGCCACAATAACTGCAGATATGGCATTCCCATCAACTTCATGTATTGTTTCAGATATTGTAGGCATTAAAAATGCTTTTGCATATGATCTAAATGCTGCATGCTCAGGGTACATTTATGCTCTTGTTACAGCAGCCATGTTCGTTGAATCGGGCCAGTACAAAAAAGTACTGCTTATTGGCGCTGATAAAATGTCATCAATAACCGATTATACTGACCGTACAACATGTCCCCTTTTTGGAGATGCGGCTACTGCAACCCTTATTGAACCAACAACAGAGGATTTCGGCGTATTAGACCATATTTTCGGATCAGATGGTTATGGCAGACATCTTTTATATATGAAAGCAGGAGGCTCACTTTATCCACCTACTCATGAAACAATTGACAGGAGGGAACATTACCTGTACCAGGATGGACAACCTGTATTTAAATACGCTGTATCGAAAATGGCTGATGTATCGGTTGAAATTATGAAAAAAAACAAACTCGCTCCAAACGATTTAACCTGGCTTGTCCCGCATCAGGCAAATTTACGAATTATTGATGCCACAGCCAGGAGAATGGGAATATTACCTGAACAGGTAATGATAAATATTCAGAGATATGGTAATACCACGGCTGCAACAATACCATTATGTTTATGGGAATGGGAAAACCAATTAAAAAAAGGCGATAATTTAATTTTAACTGCATTTGGAGGTGGATTTACCTGGGGTGCAATTTATTTAAAATGGGGCTATGATCAAAAATAAATATTAATTGTTAATCATATATCTTATTAATTATAATAATTTTATAATTTTATTGATTATTGGATATTTAAAATATTAATGCTATGGCTAAATTACCAGAACAGGAACCGAATAATGTCAACCGCATTTCTTCAGGAACTGAAATAACTGGAAATATTAAAACCAACAGTGATATACGTATTGACGGAATATTAGAAGGGAACCTGGAAACATTAGGGAAATTAGTTGTTGGCTCAACCGGTAAAATAAAAGGTGAAATAAAATGTAAAAACTTTGATATTGAAGGTGAAGTTACCGGAAAGATAAAAGTTAAAGAACTGCTTTCGTTGAAAAGAACTTCGAAAATAAATGGAGATATTTTAACAAATAAATTATCTATTGAACCGGGTGCTTTATTTACTGGAAAATGTAATATGTCTTCAGATAATGAACCAAAACAACCAGAAGAACCAAAAAAAGCCGAAAAATCAGATAAATGATTATGTTAAATATTCCGGTTTAGCATTTCAAATGATGGCTATTATTGTCTTAGGTGTTTTTGGGGGAATTAAACTCGATAACCTACTTAATCTTAAATTTCCAATTTTTACAGTTCTTCTTTCCTTGCTTTCGGTAATATTAGCAATATACATTGCAATAAAAGATTTTATTAAGATAAAATGATAAAAGAATATTCAAAATTTATTTTTAATCTGTTAATTCTTACAATTTCAATATTGTTAATAGCTTTTTTTATTTTCAAATTCTTTTTATGTCAATTTTATTTAAATATATTTCCATATGTATTGATATTTTTCACTTTAATTACTGCTTTATTCCATTTCTTTTTAATCAAGTCAAGTCAACATAAAATAAAAAAATTCATAAACTCATTTATGATTTTTACAGGCATAAAGCTCATGCTGTATATATTATTCATATTAATATTCATTTTATTGAATAAATCATCAGCAGCAGTATTTGTTATTGGTTTTATAATTCTATATATTATTTATTCGATTTTCGAAATAATTTCAATTGTTAAATATTTGAAAAAAATATAGTAGTATTTCATACTTTCATTTAAATATTATTTTATACAAAATATTATTTAAGATTTATAAGTTATAAATTTGTAAACTGTTCTGGAAATTAGAAAATAAAATTTTTATTGATGGAAAAGATTAGCAGAAGATTCAAAAAAAGAGTATTATTTACACTATCTATTCTTGTTATCATAGGTTCAGTTCTATTTATCAGCTTTAATAATACTTATGATTTTAAAGTATCGAAAAACCTGGATATATTTTTTAATTTATTCAGGGAAATAAGCTTATATTACGTTGATGACACTGATCCGGAAAAATTAATAAAGGAAAGCATAGACGGGATGTTGAAATCGCTTGACCCGTATACGGTATTTATCCCGGAATCGGAAATGCAAAATTTCGAATTTCAAACAACCGGAGTATATGGAGGCGTTGGGGCATTAATTAGAAAAGTAGACGATTATGTTATTATTTCCGAGCCCTATGAAGGTTTCCCCGCAGATATAGCAGGTCTTAAATCAGGGGATAGGATTATTAAAATTAATGGGGAATCAATTAAAGGAAAAGAATTAAAGGAAGTAAGTGATATGCTCAAAGGCACACCAAATTCTGAATGTAAAATAACTATTGAAAAACCAATTTCAGGTGAAATAAAAAAAATTGTGCTAATTCGAAAAGAAATAAAAATCAGTAATGTCCCTTATTTCGGTGTTATTGATGACAAGACAGGTTATATCAGGATATCTGGTTTTACAAAAGGGGCACATAACGAAGTTAAAGAAGCGTTATTATCTCTAAAAGAAAAAAACAATATTAAATCATTAGTAATAGATTTACGAGAAAATCCCGGAGGTTTATTAATTGAAGCTGTTGAAATTGCTAATCTTTTCGTAAGTAAAGACCAGAAAATCGTAAGTACAATCGGTAAAGTTAAACAATGGGATAACACATATATTACTGACAAAGAACCTGTCGATACTTTAATCCCATTAATCGTTCTTGTTAGCCGGGGATCGGCTTCCGCATCTGAAATTGTATCTGGTGCATTACAAGATTTAGACCGGGCAGTAATTATAGGCCAACGAACATTTGGAAAAGGTCTGGTGCAAACTACCAGACCATTAAGCTTTAATACGCAATTAAAAGTTACTACTGCAAAATACTATATCCCAAGCGGAAGATGCATTCAGGCTTTAGATTATTCAAACCGGAATGAAGACGGAAGCGTAGGACATATACCTGATTCATTAATTTCTGAATATTCAACAAAAAACGGCAGAAAAGTTTACGATGGTGGAGGTATTGTACCCGATATCAAAATCGAATCGGAACAATACGGTAAAATAACAACCAGCTTATTTGCTAAAAACTTGATTTTCGATTATGCTACCCAATTTGTTTATCATAATAGCTCAATTGGATCTGTCAATAAATTTCAAATTACTGACAGTATTTATAATGATTTCATTTCTTTTTTACAGGATAAAGAATATGATTATCAAACAAAAAGTGAAGAAAAACTCGAAGAACTTGTTAAAATAGCAAAACAGGAAAAATATTATGAGCTTTCAAAAAACGAATTGGATACATTGAAGTTAAAATTAGCGCACGATAAAAACAAAGACCTGCAGGTGTTTAAAAATGAAATTTGCGAATTGATAAAACAAGAAATTTGTTCAAGGTATTATTATCAAAGTGGCAGAGTAGAAGCCTCTATTGAAAATGACCCGTATATTGATAGCGCTATTCTGGTATTAAATAATTTTATAGAATATAATGATATATTGGCTAACCGTTCACCTGGAGAAGACCTGAGAGCTTTAAAAAAATAAAATCATTTTAAAATTGTACGTTTCCCTAAACTTTTAGCTATTTCAATTTTTAATCCTGATAAAGCTATGTATTGCTGATAAAATCTTTCAATTTCTTCGTT
>JAFGQQ010000027.1 GCA_016935595.1 Bacteroidales bacterium | reverse complement strand
TCATTACCATTAATTGTTATCACGTTCCATCCCCATGCCTCATATTTTTTTGCAACATCTTCTTTTGTAACAGCATCAGTAGTTGTGGATAACTGAATGCCATTTGAATCATAAAACATTATTAAGTTATGCAATCCTAAAAATCCTGCAATTCTTCCGGCTCCCTGTGAGATTTCTTCCTGAATACCCCCATCGGAAATAAATGCATACGTTTTATGTGCCATCCATTCGCCAAAACGGCTGGTTAAAAATCGTTCGGCAATAGCAGCACCAACTGCCATTGTATGGCCTTGTCCTAATGGGCCTGAAGTATTTTCAATACCTCGTTTTACATCTACTTCAGGGTGTCCGGGCGTTGGACTTCCCCATTGCCTGAAATTGGCAACTTCTTCGAGCGAATAATTTCCTGTTAAACATAAAACAGAATAAAGCATTGGTGACATATGTCCCGGGTCAAGGAAAAAACGGTCGCGGAACGGCCATTCCATATCCGATGGATCATAATTTAAAAACTCAGAATATAAAATATTTATAAAATCGGCGCCCCCCATAGCTCCCCCGGGATGTCCTGATTTAGCTTTTTCTACCATTGATGCTGCCAGAATTCGAATGTTGTCGGCGGCTTTTTCTTCAATACTTTTCACGTTATTATAGTTTATATGAATTTAATAATTGGCAAATGTAAGATTTTTGATGAAATTGTAAATAAATATCAAAATAAAATTTTTAAAAAAGCTATAAGAATGATATTGTAACAAAATGAATTTCAGTTTACTATTCTTAACGTAACTGTTACGCTAAGGGTAGATTGTTTAAAATTTTCAACTTATAAAATCCAACATTCTACATTTGCCATTTAACATTCAACATTTAACATTACCTTTGCAATAAAAATACAATTTTTACTATGTCATTAAAGTGTGGAATTATTGGAATTACAAATGTTGGCAAAACAACACTGTTTAATTGTATGTCGAATACCAAGGTTGAAACTACCAATTTTGCTTTTAGCACAAATAAATCGAACATTGGAATTGTTAATGTTCCGGATAACCGTTTAAAAGAACTTGAAAAGTTACAACCGACTGACAGGGTTGTTCCTGCAACTGTCGAAATCATTGATATTCCTGGATTGGCAAAAGGTTCAAATAAAGGCGAGGGTGTAGGAAATAAATTTTTAGACGATATCAGAAACTGCGATGCCCTGGTTCATGTATTGCGTTGTTATGATGATGAAAACCAGCCTCATATAGATGGGTCAGTTAACCCAGTCCGTGATATTGAGAATGTTGATTTCGAATTACAGGTTAAGGACCTCGAATCAGTTGAAAAGAAAATAGCACGGCTTGAAAAAATATCAAAATCGGGAGATAAGGACGCAAGGAGAGGCATAGAAGTTTTAACAAAACTGAAAGAAGAACTTGAATCGTTTAAAAATATCCGCGATTTACCTTCAGATAAAGAGGTAGATAAATATATTGCCGATATTTTTCTATTAACTGTAAAACCAACGATTTATGTTTGTAATGTTGATGCATCTTCTGCTATTAAAGGTAATGAGTATGTAAAAAATGTTGAAAGCTTTTTAAAAGGGAGAAAAACAGAAATATTGGTAATTGCAGGCAAAATGGAAGAAGAGATTGCCGAGCTTGATAATGAAGAAGACCGGCTTGAATTTCTAAAAGACGCTGGTTTACAGGAGCCCGGGGTAAATAAGTTAATACGATCGGCATACTCTTTATTAAACCTGGTCTCATTTTTCACTGTCGGGCCAAAAGAAATCAGGGCGTGGACAATAAAAAGGGGCATGACGGCCCCCAATGCTGCAGGGGTAATCCACAGCGATCTTGAACGCGGATTTATTCGTGCAGAGGTGATGAAATATGACGATTTTATTAGACTAGGCTCGGAACATGCATGTAAAGAAGCCGGAAAACTTGCTGTGGAAGGAAAAGAATATATTGTATGCGATGGCGATATTCTTCACATTCGTTTTAATGTTTAATTTATGAGGATAATTTTTTCTACTCTTTTTATGTTTATATTATATTTTGCATTTGCAGGATTAAATATAAATGAGTTCAATAAAGCAACTCAATATTTGCAGGAGAGAGGTGAAGTATATATTTTAATTGAGAATTCAAATAAGGTTTCTATAGATTTTCTGGCCAAAATTGTATCAATAGATAAAGTCAACGACTCAGGTATTTATTTTTATGCAAATATATTTGAATTTGAAAAATTTACTGGATTAAATATTGACTATAAAGTATTGACTCCTCCTTCGCTTGAACAGCTTTCTTTAATTAATAAATTAAAAACCACTGATGATAAAATATTTGGTAAATACCCGGGCTATGAAGAATACATTACATTGATGGATAGTTTTACAACTAATAATTCTTCAATTTGTAAATTGGTTGAAATAGGAGAAAGTGTAAAGGGAAGGAAACTTTTATTTGTAAAAATTTCTGATAATGTAGATATAAGAGAACCGGAACCTGAATTTATGTATTCTTCATCTATTCATGGTGATGAGCTTACAGGATTTATGCTGATGTTGAAATTGATTGATTATTTATTGTCAGGCTATTCTTCAAACATTCAAGTTCAGGAATTAATAAATAATACCGAGATATGGATTAATCCATTAGCTAATCCTGATGGCACCTATTTTTTAAGCGAAAGTTCTGTTTCAGGGGCAAAACGTTATAATGCAAATAATATAGATTTAAATCGTAATTTTCCTGATCCTGATGATGGGCCACACCCCGATGGAAATTCTTATCAACCTGAAGTAATTGCCATGATGGATTTTATGAAGGATCACCGGTTTGTTTTATCGGCCAATCTTCATGGAGGAGCCGAAGTAATTAATTATCCCTGGGATACCTGGGAGAAACTCCATCCCGATGATTTATGGTTTCAATATGTATCACGTAAGTATGCTGATACAGTGCATTCTTATAGTAATAATTACATGATAGGTTTTGAAAATGGAATTACTAATGGTTATGCCTGGTACACAATAACCGGAGGAAGACAGGATTTTATTACCTACTTTTTAAATG
>JAFGQQ010000256.1 GCA_016935595.1 Bacteroidales bacterium | reverse complement strand
GCAGCTTGTTTAAGAGTAATTCCTGCGCTGTATGCCTTTTTTGCAATTTTTGCGGCATTATCGTAACCTATTTGAGGATTTAATGAAGTAACCAACATTAATGAATTCTCGAGATGGTTTTTTATGGTTTTTAGATTAGGTTCAATACCTGCCACACAATTATCAGTAAAAGAAACACACACATCACCCAATAACCTTGCTGATTGAAGAAAATTAGCAATAATGACCGGTTTAAAAACATTTAATTCAAAATGGCCATTGCTTCCCCCTATTCCAATTGTTACATCGTTGCCCATTATCTGGGAGCAAACCATTGTTAAAGCTTCAATCTGGGTTGGGTTTACTTTTCCAGGCATAATAGATGAACCGGGTTCATTTTCGGGTAAAATTATTTCTCCTATCCCCGATCGTGGGCCGGAGGCCATAATACGTATATCATTTGCTATTTTCATAAGGCTTATAGCAACTTGTTTTAACGCCCCATGTGTTTCAACAAGGGCATCATGGGCGGCCAGTGATTCGAACTTATTTTTTGCAGTTAAAAATGGTAATCCGGTTAATTCTGCTATTTTTTCAGCTACTAATTTATCATACCCTTTAGGGGCATTTAATCCTGTACCAACAGCAGTGCCACCAATAGCCAGTTCAGATAAATGAGCCAGGGTATTATTAATTGCTTTTAATCCATGATCTAATTGTGAAACATAACCCGAAAACTCTTGTCCCAAAGTTAAGGGTACTGCATCCATCCAATGTGTTCGTCCAACTTTCACAATTTTATCAAATTCCCTGACTCTATCTGATAGAACATTTTTTAATTTTTCAATGCCTGGCAGGGTTTTTTCAACCAACATTTTATAAGCTGCAATGTGCATAGCTGTTGGAAAAGTATCATTTGAAGATTGGGATTTATTCACATCGTCATTCGGATGGACAAGTTTAGGATTATCGGTTAAACTTCCAGCATTGAGTTCCTGGGCGCGATTAGAAATAACCTCATTTACATTCATGTTAGTTTGTGTGCCTGAACCGGTTTGCCATATTACCAGTGGAAAATGATCATTTAATTTCCCATCTATTATTTCATTACAAACATGTATGATTAAGTCCTTCTTTTTTTCAGGTAAAATTCCTAGTTTAAAATTAATAAAAGCCGCTGCTTTCTTTAAATACCCAAAAGCATAAATAATTTCAACTGGCATAGATGCTTCTTTACCGATTTTAAAATTATTGAGAGAACGTTGAGTTTGTGCCCCCCAATATTTATCGGCAGGCACTTTTACTTCACCCATACTGTCTTTTTCAATTCTGTAATTCATAATCCTTAAATATTATTTAGCGTTATCTGCTAAGGTAAAAGTATAAAGATATTTCAAATTTATGTTTATCCATTTGTATTTTGTCCTTAAATATATTTATTCATCGGTCATTATTTTCAGTTCATCTTCTATTATTTTTTTCATTTTCAACATGGCAATAGATTTATAATATATTTTTAATAGGTATTATAATGAAAAAGCTTGTAAAAATTGTTATTGTTTTATTAACAGTAATATTATTTAATGCCAACGCTGAGAATGAAAAACAAATATCTCAATTGCACGGTATTGTGAGGGGAAAAATATCGGATAAAAATACCGGGTCTGTTTTACCGGGGGCAAACATTATTTTGGCCAATACTGAGAAAACAGGGACATGTTCCGATAAAGAGGGCAATTATATTATTAAAGTACCGGTTGGCCGGCAAAGTTTCATAATCAGCTATATTGGTTATTCTCCTGTATTTATAAATAATATTGAGATTGGTTCTGGTAAGGAAATTTTTCTCGATATTAAATTAGAAGAAAAACCAGATAAAATTAATGAAGTTTACATTAAACCTGATAAATTAAATACAGTTAATGAAATGGCATTAATCAGTTCCCGGTCTTTTACCATTGAAGAAACTAACAAATATGCAGGAAGCTGGGGCGACCCGGCCCGCATGGTATCGGGTTTTGCCGGTGTTATATCAGCAGGCGACCAGCGAAATGACATTATTATCAGAGGAAATTCGCCTCTCAATTTATTGTGGAAATTAGAAGGGGTTTCTATCCCAAATCCTAATCATTTCGGGACACTGGGCACAACAGGGGGCGCAATTTCTATATTAAATAATAATACCCTTTCCAATTCCGATTTTTATACCGGATTGTTCCCGGCATCGTTTGGAAATGCCTTGTCGGGAGTTTTTGACCTGAATATGAGAAACGGCAATCCATATAAAAGAGAACATACTATTCAGATGGGATTTAATGGATTTGAAATTGGCACAGAAGGGCCGATTAACATCAGTAAGCAATCTTCATACATTTTCAATTACCGTTATACAATGGCCGGATTAATGGTTAAAATGGGAATTATGAACATAGGCGGTATTCCAAGTTATCAGGATATGACTTTTAAAATTAATATGCCAACTCTAAAGTTTGGTAAATTCAGTGTTTTTGGTATTGGAGGTTTAAGCCATATTTATTTGGATGAACAAACCGGGGAAAAGGATAATTCTTTCACATCCGAAGTTATTGACAGTACTGTTGTTCAATATTCAACAAATATGGGAGTTGTGGGTCTTTCACACACTTATTTTATAAATAATAATACCTATCTCAAAAATATTATCTCTGTGAATGGAAAACAATCCAATACTCAGGTAGACCTATTAAATAATAATGAGTATGAAGATTATTATAACGATGATTATATTGAATTATCGGGTCAGTATTTGGTTTGCCTGAAAAGCAAAATAAACATAAAAAATATTATTGAAACGGGTTTGATTCATCATAATTACGCCATAAAATATTTCGATGAATTTCAATTTTCGAAAGGCAACTATATGATTACCCTTACCGATGTAAAGAAAAAAATCCATTTAAATGAAGCTTTCGTTCAATGGCAAAATAAAAGAATAAAAGACGTTACAATTTCATTAGGGATTCATTCACAAAAAATTTCGTTGAATAAAGAAATTACATGTGAACCACGCGCAGCAATAAAATGGAAAATAAATGAAAAACATTCTTTAGGTGCAGGTTATGGGTTGCATGCGCAAACCGTGCCAAAAATTAACTATTTTACCAAAACACTTATTGATACATTAAATAGCCTGTATATTGAAACTAATAATGAATTAAAATTCTTAAAAAGCCATCATTTTGGCCTTGAATATCATTATTATATTTCAGGCCTTTTTCATGCTAAACTGGAACCTTATTATCAATATTTATTTGATATTCCGGTTGAAAAAGAGGGTTCGTCTTTTTCCCTTATAAATTATGGTTCACAGTTCCACACAGAGAAAGTAGACAGCCTAATAAGCAAAGGTTCTGGCGAAAATTACGGAATAGAGCTTACTCTTGAGAAATTTTTTAATATGAAATATTATTTTCTTATAACAACTTCTTTGTTTAACTCAACTTATAAAGGCAGTAATAATATAAAATACAACAGTGCATTTAATCAAAATTTTGTATTAAACATGCTTTTTGGATATGAGATTGAAATTAAAAGTAATAATTTATTAAATTTCAATATCAGGAATGTTTATTCAGGCGGGAACCGATATACCCCAATAAACCTAGAAGCTTCAAAGAAAAAGGGCAAAACTGTGTTGAATGAAAATTTTATTCATGAATACCGCTACAAAAATTATTTCCGGTGCGATGTAAGGTTATCTTTTACACTTAACAAACCTGGTAATAGCCATCAATGGGCAGTAGAGATAAAAAACCTCACAGACAGGAAAAATATTTTTTATCAGTATTATAATGCCTCTGACGGTACAATTAAAAATACTTACCAAATTGGTTTTTACCCTATGATGTCGTATAAATTTAATTTTTGATTAATTTATTTTTGAGAAATATCAGTAGCATTTTATGAATAGGATTAAAAATTTATACCTTTAATAAAATTATGAAAGGTAAATTTAACGATATATGGGTTCGGATTATAGGCATTCCTCTTGTTGGCGCAGGTATGCCGTTGGTTTTTTGTACTGGCAACTGTAAAGAATTATTATTGGAATGGATAATAATATCTTTTATTATTACTTTGTTTGCTTGGGAAACATGCAGGGCACTGCTATTGTATATATCAAAAAAAATAAACTGGGACAATAATCCTTCTCTTCATATAATAAGCGTTTCAGGAGTGCTGATCTTACTTTCAGGTGTAATCATTTTTTTACTTTCTTTTGCCAATCATAAATTTGCGCTTGGCAACAATATGAAAGGCCCTTACATTACAAGTGTACTTTTATGTTTGTTTATTACCGCATCGCATGAAATATATTTTCTTTTCGAACGCTGGAAAAAAAGTATTGTTTTAACAGCAAACCTGGAAAAAGAAAATGCCCTTGCCCGGTATGAGACCTTAAAAAACCAGTTGAGCCCGCATTTTTTATTCAATAATTTAAGTATTTTATCATCTTTAAGTTATCCTGACCCTGAACCGGAAAAATTAAAAAACTTCATTGACGAATTTGCAAGTGTTTATCGTTATATTCTTGAAACAACCGAGGAGCAACTTGTTCAGGTTAATAAAGAACTTGAATTTGTTCAATCTTATATTTACCTGTTAAAAATAAGGCATGATAACAAGATAATTGTTGATATAAATTTGGATAGTAAAATATTATGTAATTATTTACCACCGTTAAGTTTGCAAATATTAATAGAGAACGCCGTTAAGCATAACAGTTTATCAGAAACCAATCCGTTAAATATTTCCATAAGCAATACAAATGATACAATTATTGTAGTAAATAACATCCAGTTACGAAATTGCGAATACAAATCTCACAAAATGGGGCATAAAAATTTAATAAACAGATACCTGCTAATTTCGCGTGAAAGCCCGGGGTTCTATACTAAGAATGATAAATATATTTCTGAAATTCCAACATTTAAACCAGAATGATTATGGATGTTGCTATTATTGAAGATGAAAAAATTACAGCAAATAACCTTGAAAAACTCTTAAAACAGTTTAACCCCGATATTCGTGTTACAGCAAAGCTTTCATCAGTTGAAGAATCGGTATTTTGGCTGCAAAACAACCAGCCGGAGCTTATTTTCTGTGATATTCATTTATCTGATGGTTTGGCATTTGAAATTTTTGAAAAAACAGAGGTGAAAGCACCTGTGATTTTTACAACAGCTTTTGACGAATATGCCATTAAAGCATTTAAGCTGAACAGTATAGATTATCTTCTTAAGCCCGTACGTCTTGATGAACTTCAAAGAAGTATTGAAAAATACAAAGAAATATACCATGAAAAACAACCGGCCATCGACTATAATAAAATATTAAAAGCTTATGATAAAAAAGAAAATAAAAAGCGATTTATTGTTTATTGTGGCCAAAAAATAAAACCGGTAGAAATTTCAGATATAGCGTATTTTTATTCACTCGAAAAAAATACATATTTATGCACCTTTTCAAACAAGCATTATCCGGTTGAACATAGTCTTGATAAAATCGAGTTGCTGATTAATAAGGATATTTTCTTCCGGGTAAACCGGAAATACATTGTTCAGTTCAATTCAATAAAAGAAATAATTGCATTGTCAAAAAGCCGCATTAAAATTAAACTTAACCTTCCGGTAAATGAAGATATATTGGTAAGTATACCAAAAACTCCCGAATTTCGTCAATGGCTAAACCAATAACAATCACTCTCCTCCAAACTCCATTAAGTATGCTTTAATAAAATCATTTAATTCGCCATCAAGAACAGCCTGGGTGTTTCCTGTTTCAAAACCGGTGCGCAGGTCTTTAACTAATTTATAAGGGTGCAATACATAATTGCGTATTTGTGAACCCCATTCGATTTTTTTCTTTTCTCCCTCAATTTTTGCTTGTTCTTCCTGTCTTTTTCGCAACTCAAGTTCATATAAATGTGATTTTAAAAGCCTTATTGCATTTTCTTTATTTTTAAGTTGCGAACGTGTCTCCTGGTTTTCAATTACTATTCCGGTAGGATGGTGTCTTAACCTCACAGCAGTTTCTACTTTATTTACATTTTGCCCGCCTGCACCGCTCGAGCGGTATGTTTCCCAGGTAATATCAGCAGAGTTTATGGTAATTTCAATCGAATCATCAATAAGCGGTATTACAAAAACCGAAGCAAACGAAGTATGCCTTTTTCCCTGGGCATTAAAGGGAGAAATCCTGACTAACCTGTGAACCCCCGTTTCTCCCTTTAAATAACCATAGGCAAGCTCTCCGTCAAATTCAAGGCTAACTGTTTTTATCCCGGCTTCTTCACCGGCCAGGTATTCAATTTCTTTTACTTTATAGCCATTTTTTTCACCCCAACGAATATACATTCTCATTAACATTTCAGCCCAGTCATGACTTTCGGTGCCTCCAGCACCTGCATTAATTTTTAAAACGGCATCAAGTTTGTCTTCATCTTTCCCTAACATGTTTTTTAACTCCAGCTCCTCAATTAGATTAACTGCTTTGTTATATTGTTCATCAATGTCATTTTCGAGGGCTTCGCCTTCTTTATAAAAATCAAGAATTACCTGTAGGTCTTCAATTGAAGTTTTAACAGCTTTGTATGCGTTTGTCCATTCTTTTAACGAGGCAATATATTTGAGTTTTTCTTCGGCTTTTTTTGGGTCGTTCCAAAAATCAGGAGTATGGGTATACTTTTCTTCTTCTTCAACCCGTTTTAGTTTTCCTTCAATGTCAAAGAAACCTCCTTAAAGCTGTCTCACGCTTTACTAAATCATTTATTTCGTCATTTGAAACCATATTTTTTTGCGTAAAAATAATAATTATTCCATAATTGAATCTATTATCGGGTATAACATACCAGCTTCATATCCTTTCGAAGCGCCAAACCTTAGCAATTTAGCCTTAATTTCAAACTGATTGCCCTTTTTAAGTGTTTTATACTTTTTAAGTAATTCATTTTTTATTATTTTTTCATAAAATCCTTCGCTTATATTATTTAAAGCTATTTGAATGTTTTCATCTGAAATTTTTTTTTCTTTTAAAGCATATCTTATTTTTGTTTTGCCCCAATTATTAAATTTTAATTTGTCATTGGCATAAGCAACTGCAAAACGTTTTTCGTTTATAAAATTGTCTTTAACAAGTTTGGATATTATTTCTTCAATTTCTAGATTATTTAATTTCCAGGAAATTAATTTTTGTTTAACATCAAAAATGCATTTTTCCTGTAAACTGCATATGCCGGTTATTTTTTGCAAAGCAACGTTTTTTGATATTTTATATTGTTTTTCCAAGTTTTATAATTGAGCTTTAATCATACGGTCCTTATTGTTTAAGTCTTTTAAGATATTAATATTGCTATAGTTATAATAATGTAAAAGATGTGCAATCTCATGTCCAAATAGTTCATTTATTTCAAAATATAAATGGCCGTTTACATTTAAATTATTCCGGGCGAATGAAGCAATCTGTTCATAAAAAACAAGCGGGTTTTCATTACTTACAAATAATGCCAGATGAGGTTCAAAAGCCACAACATTGCTAAGTAAAATTTCTTTATCTTTTTCTAAAACATAAGGAGGGTTACTTACAATAATATCGAATTTTTTATTTTGGATTTGTTCAGTCTTAAAAATATCGCAAACCAAAAAATCAATTTTAACATCATTAATCAATGCATTTTCCTTAGCCAATTCTACTGCTTCAGATGAAACATCAATAGCATATACTAATGCCTTCTTTAATTTTTTAGCCAGTGATACTGCTATGCAGCCACTGCCTGTTCCAATATCTAAAATATTTATTTGTGACTGATTTCTGTTTTCTTCAATAATAATGTTAACTAATTCTTCAGTTTCAGGCCTTGGAATAAGCACATTTTCATTTACTTTAAAAGGTAGACCAAAAAATTCTGTTTCTCCGAATATGTATTGAATGGGTTTATAATTTTTTAATTCATGAACAATTTTGGAAATTTTACAATAGCAGTCTTTATCCGTTAAATCATCTAAATGCAGTTGTAAACTTGAAAATGAATACCCCATAATTTTTTCGAAAATTATTTTAATAAACGCAGTTATCTCTTCTAATGGATATAATGGCTTTAATTCTGATTTAATTTGTTCTATTTGGTATTTTATTGTATAATTTTGCGTCATTATACTGATTTTTTTGTCATTATTTGTCGGGAGCCTATCCTGACTTAACAGGAAAAAGCAGAATGAATCGGGTTAATGTTTATAACTCAAAGTTAGTAAACTTAATTAATTTTATTTTATGTTGCATGATGAAAAATATATGAACCGATGCCTTGAACTTGCCAAAATGGGTATGGGCAATGTTGCCCCAAACCCGATGGTAGGAGCAGTTATTATTTATAACAATAAAATTATTGGCGAAGGATATCATATAAATTTTGGAGGTCCTCATGCAGAAGTAAATGCTATTGATTCAGTTAAAAATAAAAAATTACTTAAAAAATCAACTTTGTATGTTAATTTAGAACCTTGTTCACATGAAGGGAAAACGCCACCTTGCGCAGATTTAATTATTAAACAT
>JAFGQQ010000255.1 GCA_016935595.1 Bacteroidales bacterium | reverse complement strand
TAAAAATTCCAATAATAAAAAGTGCAATAATGATTATCATTTGTTGACTTTTAATGTTTTTAACGAAATTATGTGTAAAGTCACTAAAATTGCTATTGTAATTAAAATAATCCTGACTAATAATAAACTTGTAGCAAAAATAGTTGAATATAATATGGTTATCCAGAGTAGTGCTATGGTAAATATTTTAACCTTTAGAGGGATAGCTTTTTTTTCTAAATAATTTTGCAGGTATTTTCCAAATATTTTATGATGCATTAACCAATAGTATAATTTATTGGAACTACGTAAAAATAAAAAGGCTGCCAATAATAAAAAGGGAGTTGTTGGAAGCATTGGCACAAAAACTCCAATAAAACCTAATCCAACACAAATACATCCAAATAAAATATAAAGTATTTTTTTGAGATTGTTTTTGTCCTTAATACTATCTCTATTCAACTTAATTATAATTATTTATTAAAGTTAATTTTGCGGTGGGTGCCATCGCAGAATGGCATATTTTTTGAACCTCCGCAACGGCAAAAATAGGCTGTTTTCGATTTATTTATTTCTTTTCCGTCACCTCCTGTGATTTTAAAATTACCTTTTACAAATAACGGGCCTCCTTTCAATACTTCTATATTTGTAATATCATTTTCCTGGTCACGATATTCTGGTGCAAAATCAGGTTCGATTTGTGACATATTTTCTGGTGGTTTTTCAGATTTTCTCCCGTCATTCCAGGTATATGTAAGTGCATTAGTTGGACATCTTTTTACTATATCAATAATTTTCTCTGTTGGGGCTCCTTGCATATTTATCCATGGCCTTGCTGTGGGATTGAATACCTCAATTAAATTTTTATAGCATATTGTTGAATGAATACATTCAGATGGCTTCCAAAAAACTGTGATTTCCCCGTTAGTGTATTTTCTGTTGTATTTATCCATTTTGTTTTTCTTAGATAACAACTGTTTTAATCGAAAGTTTATGGTCATTTAATCATCAGAATTATTATCATTTACAATATCTTCGATAATATTACCAGGTAATGATTTTTTTGTTTTTGCTCCCAATTTTTTAATATTTTCAACCCTGGAGATTAAATTGCCTTTTCCATCATGTAATTTGTTCATCGATTTTTCATATGATTTTTGTGTGGCGTTTAATTTTGTCCCTACATCAACTAAATCTTCGTATAAACTAACAAATTTATCGTATAAGTCGCCACTTCGCTGAGCTATTTCCTGGGCATATTTATTCTGATATTCTTGTCGCCACATACTAACAATCATTTTTAAAGCTGCAATTAAATTGGTAGGGCTAATTAATAAGACTCGTTTTTCGTAAGCAAAATTCCATAAATCAGTATCATTTTGAATTGCTGTTAAATAGGCAGGCTCAACTGGTAAAAACATCATTACAAAATCGATGCTGTTTAACTGGTAAATATCTTGATAGTTTTTGTTATTCAGTTCATTTATGTGGTTTTTTACTGAGATTATATGTTCTTTCAAATAATTTTCTTTTTCTTTTTCATCATCAGTTGAGGTATATTTTTCATATGCTGTTAATGAAACTTTCGAATCAATAATAATATTCCTTTCGCCCGGATATTTTACTATTACATCTGGTTGTAGTCTTTTACCATTGTCCGATGTAAATGAAGCCTGGACAAAATATTCACGATCTTTTACTAAACCCGATTTTTCAAGAATGCTTTCGAGTATTATCTCACCCCAGTTTCCCTGGGTTTTCGATTCACCTTTTAAGGCTTTTGTAAGGTTACTTGCTTCTTTGCTAATTTGTTGGTTAAGTTCGGCTAATCGCTTTACTTCCTCTTTTAAAGAAAATCGTTGTTGTGCTTCTTTATCATATGCTTCTTCAACTTTTTTTTCAAAATCTTTAATTTTTTCCTGTAAAGGTTTTAGAATTCCGGTTATATTTTCTTTGCTTTGTTCAGTGAACTTTTTTGTTTTTTCCTCAAATATTTCATTTGCTAAATTCTTAAATTCTATGGCAAATTTTTCATTTAGTTTATTAATTTCTTCCTTTTGTTCTTGGAGCTTTTCATATAAGTTTTTATAATCTGCTGTTTTTGAAGACAATTCCTTGTTTAAGCTAATAATTGAGTTATTCTTTGTTTCTAATTCATTTTTAAATGATATGATTTCATTAGTTAAAAAATTAATTTTTTCTTCTTTAATTTTATTTTCGGCGGTTATATTGTCTAAATCTTTTTGCAATCCAACAGCTTCAACTCTCGACAAACCTTTGTTTTTGATACTTGATATTTTTAAAACTAACCAGCATATTACTAGGCCAATTATAAAACCGGTAATTAATGAGATAATTTCCATGTTATATCATTTAAAAATTCATTATTATTAATAGGGTATTTTCATTGTGAAACTAATATATTTACACCAAAATATGAGAAATTATTTTGAAAAGATATAAACATATCTATTTTGATCTTGATCGCACATTATGGGATTTTGAGAATAATTCAAGAACAGCATTAAAAAGAATTTTTAAAAAATATGGATTATTTTCGGAAATTGACGATTTTGATCTTTTTTTAAAACGCTATGCCATTCATAACGACAGGCTTTGGGAATCATACCGGAAAGGCCAAATTAAAAAAAATGAGTTAAGAACAACCAGGTTTAAAAATACTTTAAACGATTTTGGAATAAAAGATATTAGACTTGCCAAATTAATTGATGAAAATTATATCATTCAGAGCCCTCATGGAAAACATCTCGTTCCAAATGCCATTGATATTCTGGAATATTTGAAAAATAATTATTCTCTTTATATCATTACCAATGGTTTTAAAGAAGTGCAATATTTAAAATTGCAAAATTCAGGATTAATAAAATATTTTAATACGATATTTACGTCTGATAAAGTTGGCAGTTCAAAACCAGAAAAACGATTTTTCCAGGTTGCGTTAAGCACAGTTAATGCCAGTAAGAAAGAAAGCCTCGTAATTGGTGATGATTTGGAGATAGATATTATTGGTGCAAGAAATTTTGGCATTGACCAGATTTATTTTAATCCCGATTCGTTGCCTCATACTGAGGAAGTGACCTATGAAATTAGAAGTCTGAAAGAGATTGAAAAGATACTTTAGGCAACTGCCACTGCTACTACCACTGTAAAGCAAATGCATGAAAAACAAAAATGTCAAATCATAAAAAATAAATAAATCCCAAATTTAAATATCAAAATACCAAACAATGGGTTTAAATTTCAAATTCCTAATAAGATAATATACACTTATGATTTTTGATTTTGTTTTAAGAATTTGAATTTAGGATTTTAGATTTATTTGATATTTGGTAATTGTTATTTGTAATTTGTTGTTATTCCTGCATTTAAATATTTATGGATATACCCTGACTGCAACTGCTGCTTTTTAAAAAGGTGGTTCGTTATCAAAATTATTATTATTTGGGAATTCCGATCCAAAATCATCAGGATCCTCATTCATTTTTGATTTATAGGTTACTGTATTGTTTCCATTATCTTCCGGAAGTACACCGACAAAATCGTCTTCAAGTTCAACAAATTTGGCCAATTCATCTTTAAAACGCAATTTAATATCACCTAATGCGCCATTTCGGTGTTTAGCAATAATTATTTCAGCAAGTCCTAGTAATGAATTTCCTTCTTCATCTTCAATAAAACCGTATTTTTCAGGTCGGTGAATAAAAATTACCATATCAGCATCTTGTTCAATGGCGCCCGATTCTCTTAAATCGGATAATTGAGGACGTTTACTTCCTGATCTTAATTCAACCGATCGGTTTAATTGCGATAATGCAATAATAGGAACATCAAGTTCTTTAGCAATTCCTTTCAGCGATCTGGAGATATGACTTACTTCCTGTTCGCGGTTGCCCCTCAAATCGGCGCTACTCGACATAAGTTGAAGATAATCGACAATAATTAATTCAACCTGGTGCTGTAATTTTAAACGGCGGCATTTTGCCCTTAATTCAAAAATTGAAATGGCAGGAGTGTCATCTATATAAATGGGAGCATCAACCAGTTTTTTAATTTTATATTCGAGTTGTTCCCACTCAAATTGTTCAAGTTTGCCGTTTTTAATTCTGGTTGAAGGAAGTTCGGTCTCAGAAACAATTAACCTGTTTACCAATTGAAGGGATGACATTTCGAGCGAAAATATGGCTACTGGCTGATTATGTTCTACTGCAATGTTTCTGGCCATAGATAACACAAATGCAGTTTTTCCCATAGAGGGCCTTGCAGCTATAATAACAAGATCGGATTTTTGCCATCCTGAAGTGATACGGTCAATTTTCGTAAATCCAGACGGTATTCCGCTAAGGTGGTCTTCTCTTTTTCCTGCTTCCTGTATGTGTTCTATGGCGGTTTTAATTAATACATTTAGTTTAGCAGTTTCTCTTTTAATGTTTCCTTCTGCGATATTAAATAATTCGGTTTCTGAGAAATCTAAAAGGTCATCCACATCGATACTTTCATCAAATGCACGGTTTTGAATTTCAGTTGAAACACGTATCAATTCTCTTTGAATGAATTTTTGAGCCACAATGCGTGCATGAAATTCAATATTTGCAGCGGATGCAACCCGGTTTGTCAGCTGAGTAATGTAAAAAGGGCCTCCAATTTCATCTAATTCACCTTTTTTTCGTAATTCCTCGGTAACTGTAAGAATATCAATAGGCTGAAGCTTTGTTGATAAGTCTACTATAGCGCTAAATATTTTCTGATGTGCCTCTTTATAAAAACATTCTGGTTTTAAGATATCTAAAATTGAAACTACGGATTCTTTTTCAAGCATTATTGCTCCCAATACAGCCTCTTCCATATCGATGGCCTGCGGAGGCAGCTTCCCATAATCAAAATTTAAGGGGGTTAATTTGGTGTTTTTATTAAGATTATCTTGTGCCATTTTGTTATTTTTTGGAAGTTTAAAATTATAAAATGATTATACTGTAGTTTTAATAAAAGGGCTATTCTTTTTTAACAAAATTGTATTTTTTATTACTAACAATTGTTGATAAATATTTTTTATAAATTACTTTTATAATTTAAAACATTGGTATAAAGCGAAAATGGCATGATTTGTTATCCAAATGCAAAAATTAATATAGGATTAAATATAGTTAGTAAAAGAAATGATGGATTTCACAATATTGAAAGCATTTTTTACCCGATTCCATTTTACGATGTTTTGGAAATAGTTATTAATGATAATAATTCTAAAAATG
>JAFGQQ010000254.1 GCA_016935595.1 Bacteroidales bacterium | reverse complement strand
GGTAATGAATATATTGTTTTTGACAGTAAAAAAATCAACTTTTCATTAACAATCCAGGCTATTAGGAGGTTATGTAATATTCATTTTGGGATAGGATCGGACGGTATTTTATTAAAAGTTGATTCCTCAACAGCCGATTTTGGTTTAAAAATATTCAATCCTGATGGTTCTGAGGCTGAAAAAAGCGGTAATGGTTTGCGCATTTTCTGTAAATACTTATATGATTATAATTATACAAAACAAAAATCATTTACTGTTGAAACTCTTGGCGGAACTGTAACAGCAAATATTGACGAAGAGGTTAACGGTAAAGCCAAAATGATAACTGTTGACATGGGCAAAGCTATTTTCACCAGTCGCATGGTACCGGTAAACTCGGATAAACCCGAATTTATTAAAGAAAAAATTATTGCCGGTGATAAAGAATTTGAAGTAAATTGTGTTTCGGTTGGAAATCCGCATTGTGTTGTTATAAAAGATTTACTTGAAGAAAAGGAAATTAAAAAATATGGCCCTTTACTTGAAAATCATGAATTATTTCCAAATCGTATCAATGTTCAGTTTGCCAAAGTTTTATCACCTGATGAAGCACGGATATTAATCTGGGAAAGGGGAGCAGGATATACTTTAGCTTCAGGAAGTTCATCCTGCGCAGCAGCATGTGCTTTGGTTAAAAGAGGCTTAATAAACAGGAAACTTACTATGAATATGCAGGGAGGCTCACTAAAAATACAGATTGATGATAATTGGAATATTAGAATGACAGGTGAAGTAAGAGAAATTGCATCAGGCATATTATCGCCCGAAATGATTGCAGACCTTAGTTTGCCAATACTCAGCTAAAAAAATCCTGCTCAAACAATTTTTAAGAGATGTGATTTTAATATAGAATTTGATGTATTTCAATTTCTTTTTTTTTAATATTGCATAAACCTATATTAAAAGATCATGTTACAAGAAGTTAAAACTCTGACCGAACGCGCATGGAATGACAAAACTCTTTTGAATAATACAGAGACCAAAGATGCTGTAAACAAAATTATTGAGCTACTTGATAAAGGGAATGTCAGGGTTGCTGAGCCAAGTTGTGCAGGGGAATGGCTTGTAAACGAATGGATTAAAAAAGGCGTAATCTTATATTTTGATTTACAAAATAAAAACTCCGAAATTGCACTTTTTGATAATATCCCAATAAAAGAGCAATATAACAATACTTTTCACGGTATTGGCTCAAATGTAATAATTAAATTTGGTGCTTATATTGATAAAGATGTTACCCTTATGCCTTGTTACATAAATATCGGTTCACATATTGAATCAGGGTCTTTGATAGATTCTTATGCTTCAATAAATTCGTGTGCCCAAATTGGTAAAAATGTACATATTTCTGAAGGTGTAGTTATTGGAGGGGTACTTGAACCTCCTCATGCACCCCCCGTAATTATTGAGGATGGATGTTTCATAGGTTCAAATTCAAGCATAACAGGCGGTGTATGTGTACAAAAAGAATCGATTATTGCTGCAAACATTGCTATTTCTGGTTCAACAAAAATTATTGATGTTACAGGGCCTGACGTTGTCGAGTATAAGGCTTTAATTCCTCCTTATTCGATAGTGACACCAGGGGTATTCAAGCAAAAATTTAAATGTGGGGAGTACCAAATACAATGCGCCCTAATAGTGGGCAAACGAAAAAAGTCGAAAGAACTTAAAACTTCATTAACTGAAGCTATAATGAATTGTAATATATCTGTTTAAAAATGATTAGAATAGGATTTGACGCAAAAAGAGCATTCTATAATTATAGCGGATTGGGTAATTACAGCCGTAATATAATCAAATCACTATACCAATCATTTACGGAAAATGAATATCACTTGTATACTCCTTCTACTCGTAAAGCTATTTCCTTTATAAGTGGTGAAAAAGTTTTTATTCATACACCTGATAAACCCTCTGGAAAAGTATTTAAAGGATACTGGCGTTCATTTATGCTTACTTCGCAACTTCGTAAACAAGGCATTAATATTTTTCACGGATTAAGTAATGAGTTACCATCCCGCATAAATGAAAATAATATCCGTTCGATAGTTACTATTCACGACTTAATTTTTATTAGATACCCCGATTTATATAAACCTGTTGACAGGGAGATATATTTAAAAAAATTTAAATATGCCGCATCTGTAGCCGATAAGATTATTGCTGTTAGCACACAAACTAAAAACGATTTAATTAATTTTTTTAAAGTAGATAAAACTAAAATTGAAGTAATATATCAGGGATGTGACGAAATATTCAAGCGGTTTGTTATCGATAGTAAAAAAGAAGAAATTAGAGAAAAATACAACCTCCCATCTGAATTTATTTTATATGTTGGTACAATTGAAGAAAGAAAAAATTTGTTAAATGTTGTAAAAGCCCTTCATTTGGGAAAGATTGATATACCCCTTGTAATTATTGGAAAAACAACAAAATATTTAAAAAAAGTAGTCAATTACATATGTAACAATTTAGTTGAAAATACCATTTTTCTTCAGGCTGTCCCACTTGAGGACCTTCCGGTAATATACCAATCAGCCACTTTATTTATTTATCCTTCTGTTTTTGAGGGATTTGGTATCCCAATTTTAGAAGCCTTACAATCTAAAACTCCCGTAATTACTTCAAAAGGTGGTTGTTTTGAAGAAGTTGGGGGAAAAGGTTCTCTTTATATTGATCCAATGAGCGTTGACGAGATTATTAATGCTATAAAGAAATTACTTTCAGATACAAAACTCAGGGAAAAAATGAAAGAAGAAGGGTTTCTTCATGCCCAGTCATTTACCAATTCAATTATTGCCAAGCAAGTCATGAACTTATACCAAAGCATATTATAAATGCAGGAAGATATAAAGGCTGCTTTAAACGTATTACTAAAAGGTGGTATTATTCTATACCCTACCGACACCATTTGGGGAATAGGTTGCGATGCCACCAATGAAACTGCTGTTTCAAAAATATATAACATTAAAAAGAGAAGCGATTCAAAGAGCCTGATTGTTTTAATTGACCAGCCTGATCGGCTAACTTCTTATATAGGCCAGGTTCCGGAAATTGCATGGCAATTATTAGAAATTGCCAATAAACCCTTAACCATAATATATCCGGGTGCAAAAAACCTCGCTAAAAATGCAATAAATTTAGACGGTACGATAGGGATAAGGATTTCGACAGATCCTTTTTGTAAAAATCTTATTTCTCAATTTAAGAAGCCTATAATTTCAACTTCAGCTAATATTTCCGGAAAACCATATCCAGCTAATTTTTCAGAAATAGACCCTGTTATTTTATCTAAGGTTGATTATATTGTAAAATGGAAACAAAATGATAAAACAAAACATTCTCCATCTTCAATAATTAAACTGGGAATAAAAGGTGAAGTGGAAATTATCAGAAAATAGTATCCAACTATATTCTGTCGAGCAGAAGTGTCATTAAATTTCTGATTTTATAAAAAGCAACCTCATTTTCTTCTTTTATGGGTTCAACAGGAGGTGCTTTAATTTTTAACGGATCAGTAAGTTGCCCGTTTTTCCAAATCCTAAAATCTAAGTGAGGTCCGTTAGCATAACCAGTACTTCCAACATAACCAATAACCTGGCCTTGTTTAACTTGCGCGCCAATATACATACCCTTAGCATATCTTGAGAAATGATTGTAACCACTTGTATATGTACCGTTATGTTTAATCTTAATATAATAACCAGCTGC
>JAFGQQ010000253.1 GCA_016935595.1 Bacteroidales bacterium | reverse complement strand
TCTTTTCTGCTTAAAGTTTTTTGTTCAAAAAGATGTAATAAAATTTCTCTCATAATTTATAAATTTTATTTTAATACTATTATTAATACTGCTACCATTACTGCAACTGTTACTTCATACTAATGTTGAGGTTAATTCATTTATTGGTTTATATTCATTGCTCAACCAGTTTTCCACTATTTTTAAACCATATTCGGTTAATACCGATTCAGGATGAAATTGAACACCTTTTACGTCGTAATTTTTATGACTAATACTCATAATTTCACCATTTTCATCAATACTTGTTACAATTAAATCCTTTGGTAAATTTTCCCGTGAGACCATCCAGGAATGGTATCGCCCTGCATTGAAGACTTTTGGAATATCTTTAAAAATATAATCTGTTTTATTTGTAAGTATTACAGTAGTTGCAACACCGTGATAAACCCTGTTCAGGTTATATATTTTTCCACCAAAAACTTCGGCAATTGCCTGATGTCCTAAACAAACGCCAAGAATACTCTTGGTTGGAGCATAGGTTTTAATTAATTCTTTTGATATTCCTGCTTCATCGGGGATTCCCGGTCCTGGTGATAGAATGATTTTATCATATTTATCAATTTCCTTTAGTGAAATTTGATCGTTCCGGAATACATCCACAGGATCGTTCGTTAACTGTTCGACATAATGAACCAGGTTGTAAGTAAATGAATCGTAATTATCAATAACTAATATTTTTTTCATTTTCAAAAATTTAAAATTTTATAATTCTTTGGCCATGATAACAGCTTTTTTTAATGCAGCAAGTTTATTATTCACTTCTTTAAGCTCGCTTTCTTCTTTCGAATCAGCCACAATACCAGCACCAGCCTGGTAATATAAAGTGTTGTCTTTGCTTAAGAAGCTTCGGATTAAAATAGCATGGTTAATATCGCCGTTTAATCCAATATAACCGATACATCCACCGTAATAACCCCGGTTTTTATTTTCGTACCGGTCAATTAGTTGCATGGCTTTATATTTAGGGGCACCTGATAATGTGCCGGCAGGGAAAGATTCTCCCATCACCTTAATGGTATTAGTACCTTGAGGTAAAATGCCAGTAACCTTCGAAACCATATGTAAAACATGAGAATAGTAATGAATTTCTTTATAGTATTCAACATGTACATTTTTAGCATTTCGACTAAGATCATTTCTTGCTAAATCAACTAGCATAACATGTTCGGCATTTTCTTTTGGATCTTTCGAGAGTTGTTCAGCTAATTCTTTGTCTTTTAAATCATCACCTGTGCGCCTGAAAGTACCAGCAATAGGAT
Source organism: Bacteroidales bacterium (assembly GCA_016935595.1). The sequence goes on along the minus strand of JAFGQQ010000253.1, from coordinate 7,549 downwards.
TAATAGATGCAGTATTTTCCTTAATTTCGATCTGGGGTTCAGGAGAAGAACCGAAAATTTTATAGTTGCCGTAATCAAAATAAAATAAATAAGGTGAAGGATTTATAGATCGTAAAGCCCTGTAAACATTAAAATCATCACCAGAAAATTTTTGTGAGAATTGCCTGGAAAGAACAATTTGAAAAACATCGCCACGGTAACAGTGCTCTTTACCTTTTGTAACCATGTACATATAGTCTTTATCGCTCAGGTTGGATTTTTCTTCTCCTTCAGGTTTAAAATTGAACATGGCATAATTCCTGCTTTGCAGAACAGACTGGATCTCATCAATTTTGCTTTCCTCATTTTCCAGGATATTTTCAATGATAGAAAGGGTATTTTTAAAATGATTAATGGCAATTATATATTTATAAAAACCATAAGCCATTTCCGGTATTTTTTCTTTTAAATTTTTTATTTCCTGAAACCGGATATCTTCGAAATATTGAATTGCATCGTAAGAAGTATAACCAAAAATACCGTTAACCTCAGCTTCATTTGAATTTTCGTCAATTTGGAATATTTTGATAAACTGGAGGAGCTCCTTTGAAACTGTATTAATATCTTTTATTGCAATTTCCGATTTTTCAGAATTAGGTAATTGTATTTGAATTTTTCTGTTATTGGTTATAAAAGAAGCTATTGGGCTAATACAGATAAACGAATAACTGTTTTTACTACCCCTGTAATCTGCCCCCTCCAGGAGGAGTGATTTAGGAAACAGATCTCTTATTTTTAGATAAATACCAACAGGGGTGATTATATCCGCAAGAATCTGTTTTGTTTGTACTTTAATCTTTATTTTATTCATTTTAATTTTTTAAATTTTTTGAAATAAAAAAAGGCTTGCCGGGAATTCGACAAGCCTTTTTTTATAATGGTAGCATAGTCATATCACGGCATATGTAATAAATCTATGTGCCACCACCATACTATATTTTTGTGTAAATAAATCATCATTTCGTCAAATTTGGTTACAAATCAAATAATATTTTTCGAATTATCAAAATTTTCTTTTAGACTTGAAGAACATTTCAAGATAAATTATTTAATATCAAGAATTTAATAAGGATAAATTATGTAAAATTGATTAATGGAAAATTAAAATTTAATAATTTTTAAATAATATATTATTTCTTTTATTGCTTAAAATAATCAATTAATCAAAAAGTTAAATTCCTTTTCTCAAATTATTAGGAATTTAAATAAATTTTATTGTAAATTTGACCGATTTTATAGTTATTACTCAAATAGTTTATATACAAATACTTAGATGAATTACGCTAGGTCAAAAAGAAAATACATAATAAGAACTATGGTTTTTATTAGTTCTTTTGCATATATGTATTTGAATACGAATAAAATCCGGGCCCAAGAATTATCATTTATTGCTGATACTGTATGCCTTGGTGAAGTTACCAATTTTACTGCAGTTACCACTCTCCCTGCAACAGAAATTCAGGAATTTCAATGGGATATTAATAATGACAGTTATTTTGATGATGGCAATACTTCTGCTGTTACTTATGAATATTCACGTGCTGATACATTTCCTGTTAGTTTAAGAATTTTAAAGACTGATAACACTTATTTAAGAATGGACGAAACCATTGATGTTATAGTGAATCCTCTTCCTGTAACAGACTTTACTGCAGATTTTTTATGTTATAATTCTGCCAGTATTTTACGATCGGGAACGTTAGAATATTCTGAGGGTACTCAAATTTTTTGGGATTTGAATAATGATGGAGATTATGACATTTTAAACGATACCTCAATTTCGTATATATTCCCAAGTAAAAATAATACAGTTAAGTTAAAAATAATAAATTCGTTTGGGTGTTCCGATTCTACTATAAAAAATATAAGTCTGGCAAATAAACCAACAGCTTCATTTGAATTCACCGAAGTCGATTGTCCGGGAGATACAGTATGGTTTAGAAATTTATCTTCTACCATAACAATTCCATCTGCAGAGTATATCTGGAAATATGGTGACTCGGAAATTGATATTGATATGGTAAATCCTGGACATGCCTATGATTTGCCGGGCTCATATACCATTACTTTAATTATTATTACAGAAGACAATTGTTCAGATACAGCACAAAACTCAATAGTTATTAATCCGGGAGAAGAATTAACTGTTGTTTACGAAAAAGATACATTATATATGGGAGAATCAACAGTTCTTGAAGCTCAGGGCAATTTTGTTAGTTATAACTGGTCAACTGGAGATTCTACTTCTTCTATTGTTGTGAATAAGCAGGGCAATTATATTATTGAAGCAATAGATGAAAAAGGTTGTAGAGTTAGAGATACCATAAAAATAATTGCATTTTACGAATATAATCCTAATAAATTAATTGCTATCAATAATATTTTAACACCTAATAATGATAGATTTAATGATTATCTTGAATTTTTAGAACTGGAAGCGTATGGAAAAACCGAACTTACAATTTACAATCAGTGGGGTTTTCAGGTATTTTACGATTCAGATTACAATAATGATTGGGATGGGAAAAATGAAGATGGTAATTATTTAGAAAGCGGCACATATTTTTATGTCATCAAATCGGAAGATGCAATAGGAAAGGGAAGCATAAATATTTTAAGGGAATAAAAATAATTTTAAAATGATTAAAATAATTAGAAAAAGTATATTTTTTATTTGTTTACAGGTTATATTGAATGGTTTATATTCCCAATCATTACCCTATAGCAACGAATATATATCTAATAAAGTAATGTTATCACCTGCTTTTACAGGAATTTATAATGATATTAATTCTTCAATAACTTACAAAACCAACTGGTTAGGATTTCAAGGGGCGCCTGAATATATAAGGGGTTCAATTGATATGCCAATGCCTTATAATAGTGCTTTTGGTGTTTCATTAATGAATCATAAAGTTGGTATTTTTTCTGATTTCAATGGTAATATCGATTATTCGTTCGTAACCCCATTAAAACAAGATCATAATTTACACTTTGGATTAAGAATACAATTTCTCAGGTCATCTTTAAATTATAATAAAATTAAACCTACCGATTTAAATGATCCGTTTATCCAATATAGTACTCAGGTTGAATCAATAAATAAGTTTAATTCGAGCTTTGGTGTTGGTTATAATTGGGAAAATTTATATGCGGGCATTAATATTTCTAACTTATTCAAAAAGGATTTGGAATATGGAAATGTAAAATATCCAACATATAGAAAGTTTGAATTATTCTCATCTTATCTTTACGAGATTGATAGAAACTGGCAGTTGGAAGGTTTTGCATTTATTAGCAAAATAAAGGATAGTAAATTTGCTTATGAAATTACAGCTATTGGAAAATATGATAAAGATTTTTGGTTTGGGCTTACATGGAGAAGACCAGTAAATATCGGACTTAACATTGGGACATTTTTTACCGAAAACATTTATTTTAATTATACTGCCAGCATTACCGGTGAGCCCGGTTTTGCTAATACCCTTGGTTCTCATGAGCTCTCAATGGGATACAGGATGAAATCGAGTAATTGGTTCTTAAATTCTAAGAAAAAATCAGATACACTTTTAGAAAAACTAATAGCTTTGATAAACAGTCTTTTTAGAAGATGAGGTTTTTATTTTTATATATTTTATTTTTCATTGCTTTCAGGTTAAATGCCCAGGAATTATATCCAATTGAAATAAATTCGGGAGGGAATTATATTGAAAGCAGCAAAATAGATTATTCTTCGAGTATTGGGGGATTAGTCGCAAATACTTTAATTAATGATTATATAGTTACACAAGGGTTTCAGCAACCATATAATCTTTTTATTGATATACCGGAGTACTTTGTTAATAATTTAATTAACCTGAAAGCTTTTCCAAACCCAACAATTGATGTTGTATATTTTTATGTTGAGAATGAAATAGATCCGGTAGTATGTTACCTCCGTATTTTTGATAGCAAAGGTAATTTGGTTGAAGCCCCGGTTCAATATTACGAATTTATTAAAGGGCAGAATATAAGTTTAAACCTGCATGATATTTCTATTGGAACATATATAGTGCAATTTATTTCAAAAAGCAGCAATCAGGTAATTGCACAAATTAAGATTGTTAAAATTTAAATAAACCCAAAACAAGAAAACAGAAAATTATTATATATGAAAAAGTTAATTTCTTCAATTTTACTCTTTCTGCTTTTTATAACTGCAATTATCGCCCAACAAACCCCGGTTGGATTTAATTATCAGGCAGTAGCGCGGAATGATTCGGGAAAACCTCTTATGGATAAAGACATTGAGGTTTTCATTACCATAATTAAAAATAATCCTTATGGAGAAGAAATTTGGAAAGAGTCGCATTATGTAAAAACTAATAAATTAGGACTTTTTAGCTTAGTTATTGGTGAGGGGTATCCTTTTCATGTTTTCTCAACAGAAAATATAGCAAAATTTGAAGAAATTAACTGGTTGTCGGATAAATATTTCATGAAAATAGAAATTGATTTCGGGGATGAAATCAAAGATATGGGCACTATTCAGTTCCAGGCTGTTCCATATGCAAAAGTTGCTGAAAAAGCATTATATTATCCAAAACCGAAAATAGATATTGAAGATTTACAAAATGTTAGTGTTGATAATGTTACTACAAATGAAGCTTTAGTCTGGAATAACGGTGAATGGGTTGCAGGCAATTATTTAAAAACAGGATATTTAGTTGTTAATCATTCGTTTATTGCCAACGGTGAAGTTATTATTTTCGATGATTTATTTGTAAAGGATACCTTAGATGCGCAATATATTAATGTTGTTAATTTAGATATAGATTCAATAAATAATTTTACTTCCATCATTATCAATGAAGCTGTTGCCGATGATAGTCTTTTAACCCTTTTAACCGATTCAATTTTCCAAAGATTTTTAATTACAGATAGCATCTTTAACCAATTTGCTGATTCGATATTTTCAAGTTTAACACAATCCGACAGTCTTTTAAAAATATTTACAGATTCAATTACCAGGAATATTCTTCTTACTGATAGTCTTTACAATCGTTTAATCGATTCACTTCTCAGTTCAATAATCTCGAACGATTCGTTTTTCAATGCATTTACCGATTCGGTTTTACAATCGATGATTTCGAATGATTCCTTATTTATCCAATTTACCGATTCGGTTCTTCAGACTTTAATTTCGAATGATTCCCTGTTCAATTTATTTTCCGATTCTTTACTTCATTTAATTATTTCTAATGATTCACTATTCCAGACGTTTACCGACTCTGTCCTTCACAGGATGATAACAAGTGATTCATTATTCCAGATATTCTCAGACTCAGTCTTTACAAAGATCTTCAGGAATGATACTATTTTTAACCAGTTTATCGATTCTGTTTTAACTACTCTTATTTCTAATGATTCTCTATTCCAGGTATTTACCGATTCGGTTTTACATTCGATGATTTCGAACGATTCCTTATTTGCATTATTCTCCGATTCGGTTCTTAATACTATAATTACGAATGATTCTATTTACCAGCGATTTATCGATTCTGTTCTCAATACCATCATAACAAACGATTCATTGTTCCTCGTGTTCACTGATTCGGTAATGCAATCGATGATTTCGAGTGATTCGTTATTCCTGATTTTTTCCGATTCTATACTTTATACAATCATAACAAACGATTCATTATTCCAGGTTTTTACCGATTCGGTGCTTTATGCAATGATATCGAGCGATTCGCTTTTCCAGGTTTTTTCCGATTCGGTATTATATACTATAATTCATAATGATTCTTTATTCCAAACATTTACCGATTCTGTTCTTACGACAATAATAACTAATGATTCATTATTCCTGGTATTCACCGAATCGGTGATGAATACCATGATCGCCAATGATTCATTATTCCAGTTTTTTTCCGATTCAATTCTGACTTATATCATTACCAATGATTCATTATTCCAGATGTTTACCGATTCGGTAATTCAAACACTCATAAGTAATGATTCATTATTCCTGATATTTACCGATTCGGTAATGCAGAGCATGATATCCAATGATTCGCTTTTCTTAATTTTCTCTGATTCTGTTTTTTCTTCTATTTTAAGGAGTGATTCATTGTTGCAAATATTTACCGATTCGGTATTGCATACGATGATTTCGAGCGATTCATTATTCCAGGTGTTTTCCGACTCGATATTAAATATTTTAATTACAAATGATACATTATTCCAGGTATTCTCCGATTCTATTTTAAATACAATCATTTCCAATGATTCATTGTTCCTTATATTTACTGATTCGGTGCTGAATGCAATGATTTTTAACGATTCATTGTTCCAGGTTTTCTCCGACTCGGTTTTGATAAATATTATTTCGAATGATTCATTATTCCATATTTTTTCCGATTCAGTATTTAACACACTAATCACAAACGATTCTCTGCTATATGAGTTTACAGAATCGGTAATGAATACTATTATATCCAATGATTCATTGTTTCAGGTATTTTCCGATTCAGTATTTACTTATATTATCTCAAACGATTCAATTTTTGATATTTTCATCGACTCGGTATTAAACACTATCATTACGAATGATTCCTTGTTCTTAACATTTACTGATTCTGTGTTGCATTTAATGATTTCGAACGACTCATTGTTCCAAATCTTTTCCGATTCAATATTAAATTCACTTGTAACAAATGATTCCATATTCCAGATATTTTCCGACTCTATACTTCATACTATAATTTCAAGTGATTCATTATTCCAGGTATTTTCCGATTCCGTATTCAATAATTTAATTAGTAATGATTCGCTTTTCCAGATTTTCTCCGATTCAGTTCTTCAAACAATTATCTCAAACGACTCATTATTCTTGATTTTCACAGATTCGGTATTGCATACCGTGATTTTAAATGATTCGTTGCTGCAAATTTTTACCGATTCAGTTTTCAATAATATCATATCAAATGATTCATTATTTAATGTATTTATCGATTCAGTTCTAAATACTATTATTTCCAATGATTCATTGTTTGTGATATTTACCGATTCGGTGATGCAAACGATGATTTCCAACGACTCATTATTCCAGATTTTCTCCGATTCTGTATTTAACCATATTATTACCAATGATTCTATTTTTTCGGTATTTACCGATTCTGTGATTCATTCAATTATTACAAATGATACATTGTTCCAGGTATTTTCCGATTCTGTAATGTCTTATTTTATTTCAAATGATTCCATATTTCAAATATTTACTGATTCAATTTTCAATACAATTGTTTCTAATGATTCATTGTTGCTGATATTTACCGACTCGGTGATGCATACAATGATTTCAAATGATTCATTGTTCCAGGTATTTTCCGATTCAATATTATATACAATTATAACCAACGATAGTATTTTCCAGATATTCATAGATTCTGTTGCTCATTCGATTATAACCAACGATACATTATTACTTGTATTCACCGATTCGGTGATGCAAACCATGATCTCGAAT
>JAFGQQ010000252.1 GCA_016935595.1 Bacteroidales bacterium | reverse complement strand
TTTAGTAATTGAATACATAAATCTTTACAAAAATTATGAACAAAAAACTTAAAAAAAATTTGTTTTGTCATATGACATTATTTTTAGGGTGGCTTGCTTTTTTTTGTGTATTTTTCTATAAACGGATTTGTCAGACGGAAAAGCATCCGACATACACGGAAACATATTAGACACAGGCGGATGATTATCTGACATAGGCGGAAGCCAATAATACAAGGGCGGACAAGAATTTTACACAGACCGAAATAAATATGACATGAGTAAAAATATATCCGTCAAATACGGCGATAAATTCGGCATAATTCGTAATATAGTTGACACAAACGGAAATATATCCGACAAAGGAAGCAGCATTGTTGACATAGGCGGAAAAACTTGAAACAGTATGGGTATTGCCCACCGCACATAGGGTTTTGTCACATTTTTTGTCCAACCTTGGTTTGGTACATTTGCAAAAGCACGCACCCTTCGGGATGCACAACCGAACAGCCGTAGGCTGTGAGCTCACGAACACCATTATAAAATAAAACAACCTTGTGAGTAAACTTTTGCAAAAGAGCCAAACGCCGACCCGCAAAACAAAAAATCCGCCAAAACCCTATTATTCCCCACGGTAAAATAAAAAAATAAAATCGCCTCCCGAAAAATTGACGGCGGTGTCCGCCGTTTTTTCTTTTTGGTTGGAAATTTTTCCCTGTGATTCCGCCCGATGGTCGCCCTTGACGGAAAACGAATCTTCCTGTTTCGTCCTGATGGTGGCACTTTCAGGCTTCCAGCCTGATTAACGTGCAACTCAGCCTGAAAGGCTGATAAAAAAATATTCTTTTTCCGCAGGTTCGGCGGATGATGACGAAGGCAAGCCAAACGGGCTGACCCTCCCGAATCCATCCCCCGACGGCTTGCCGGAGGTTTTCGTCCTGACGGCGGATAAATCCGCCATCCTACGCCGGACGCTCGCCCGACACACAGGCTGCCTGTCCTGACGCACCGACTGACAACACTACCCAGCCCGATGGCGACACGACATGCCCCGACTCCCGGTTGACGCTGGGTGCTGACGTGTCCCAACAGTTGCCGGAATGATGAATTTTTAATTTTTTTTATCATATCCCTTAAGAGATCATGACCAAAGGGAATAATCTCACTACCCCGACTTCCCCCTCCATAGTCAAGCTAATGCGATACGACGGAGGGCTTCGTATTATTAAATCCAAAAATAAATAATCCTAAATAAAGGTCTTCACCGGTTAAAACCCGGCAAAAAATATTTCTGAATCAGTGTATTAGGATTTCCCTTTTTAATTAAATGAGCTAACCACAATAAAAGATTATATATCAATTTATTAAATGAATTATTCTAAAATTTTTTATAAAAAGATAATTATTTTGTAATGACTTTTCCAAAGATTCCTGTCATATCTTTAAAAGTATTAAAATTTAAAATTGATTTATTATGAAAAGAATTGAATTTTTTTTAATGATTTTAAGTATCATGGTATTCTCATGCAATGATACTGATGACAATGAAACAGCAAGTTTAAAGATAAGGCTTACTGATGCACCTGCCAATTATGAAGCGGTTAATGTTGAAATACAAAATGTGCAAATACATGCAGGTGAAAATGAAGATGAGGGAGATTGGCATTCTCTCGATTTGATTAATGCCGGCGTTTATAATTTACTGGATTTTAACAATGGATTAGATACATTGATTGGGACCGCAGAACTTCCGGCAGGCAATATTTCTCAAATGAGATTATATTTAGGTGAAAATAACACTTTAGTTAAAGACGGAAAGACTTATGATTTATTTACAACTGCAGGGGAAAGATCCGGATTAAAACTACTAATTCATGAACAATTTGAAGCCGGAGTAACTTATAATATCTGGATTGATTTTGATGCATCACGCTCAGTGATAAACAGGGGAAATGGTATGTTTAATTTAAAACCGGTAATCAGGGCTTTTACCGAAGCCACTTCAGGATCAATAAAAGGCTATATAGAACCTGTTGAGGCATTGCCATATGTTCTGGCTGAAAATGGAACTGATTCAATTGGGACAATTGCAGATACCAATGGTTATTTCTTGTTAAGAGGTGTTCCCGAAGGAAACTTCAATGTTCATATTAGTCCAAATGAAAGTTATTCAGATACGCTAATTACTAATATTAGTGTGATAACTGGACAGGTAACTAATCTTGAAACTATTGAATTAACTGAAGATTAGATTATTTTATTTACAGAACCAGATTTCCTGAATTATTAGTAATTATTACAGTAAACCGTATTGAAATTTAATCTATTAAGAGATTATTGTTATAACTCGTTTGCAGTTTATATTTGTTTAGAGGATAGAATAATATTTTTTTACAGAATTGTTTAAAAAACTATTAAAGAGGCTTTTCATCAATTATTTCCCCTAAATTGCTTAAAAGTACAAGGAAACGATTCAATTCTTTATCCCTCATAATAACTTCGTAAACAATAGTATTTCCTTTATTAATAAATACAGTATTCATTATTTCTCCCCTTTTCTCCAGTACCGATTTTATGGATTCAGGGAGAAAATTATCCGGTAAATACATTTTATACTCCTGAAGATTACCAGATTTATCAAATACTGCTATATGTTCTATATTATTCTTATAAAAAATTGCCTCATAATGTGTATTCCTGTCAAACCAATCAATATTAACAGCGCCTTCAAAATTCTTATTAAAAGCATCTAAACAAAAATCAGGTGGCATAAAACCATTTCCATTTAACACTTTTTTTAAAAAATCTTTCATTTTTCTTTTTTTATATTGACGATAAAATACTTTTAGGTAACAAATTAATTTTTTAAATATTTTTGGGTGTACAGATATATAACTCTTGTCCTGGCTCTCTTTAATCTCATTTTAGCTGCATTCTCACTAATTCTTAATGCACTGCTGATTTGCTTCAATGATAAATTATCCTTGTATTTCATTAACAATAAAGCTTTTTCTTCAGGATGAATGAGTTCCAGAATAACCAATAAATTTTCATAATTTATATCTTGAATAGGTTCATCTGTTTCATCAATTATTTCTGGTATTTCGTTTTCCCTGTTCCAGTTAGGATAGTGAAGCTTTTTCTTCTTTCTCAAATAGTCAATACAATGGTTATAGGTTATGGAATATAACCATGAAGAAAAAGACGACAAGTGTTTAAAAGTCGGAAGTTTCTCAAAAATTTTTGAGAATATATCTTCAGTTAATTCTTCAGCGATGTTTTTGCTTTTTACCAGGCTGTAACACTTATCCAATACCTTTCGATGGTATCTGTCATATAGCACCTGAAAATATTTTGATGAATCACCGGACTTGATTATACCAATTATTTCATCATCTTTTAAAGGCAGATAGGTTATAGATTTCATTTTCCAAATAAAAAATCATAGCAAAATTACAGGAAAAAATAGTAAGAACTTAACCACTTTAAAATTATTTTTGATTTTATATGTTACCTTTAGAAGTCTTTCCGTCATAATGTCATAAAAAATCCAAAAATTTAATTAATTAACAAAACAATGAAAAACAAATTTTTATTTGGTTTAATAACCTTAAGTTTAACAGTAATATTAATTACAAGTTGTTCAAAAGTCCCTCAAGTTGAAATTGATGCAGCTAATTCAGCCATCGAAGAAGCCAGAACTGCAGGTGCAGAAATTTACGTACAAACCAGTTTTGTTCAATTGCAAGATTCAATGAAAGCAGTTATGACAGGAATAGAAGCCCAGAAGTCAAAATTCTTCAAGAACTATTCTGCTTCAAAAGAACAATTGGCAAGTGTAACACAATTAGCCAATGAAGTTAAACAACAAACTGAAATTCGAAAAGAAGAATTAAAAAAAGAGATTCAAACAACAATTTCAGAAGTTAAAACCTTAATTGATGCAAATAAGCAACTTATTTTGGAAGCTCCAAAAGGCAAAGAAGGAACAACTGCCCTTGTTGCCATAAAAGGTGAACTAACTACTATTGAAGCAATAGTTGTTGAAGCAAATACTATGTTTGATAGTGGTAATTTAATTGGTTCACTCGACAAAGCAAAAGTTGCTAAAGAAAAAGCTGCTTCTATAAATACCGAATTAAAGGGAGTTATAGCCAAATATAAGGCAAATGTTAAATACAAAAAAGTTTAACCTTATTTTTATTTGTAACCTTATTACCCCGGTTGGCTGCCTTCCGGGGTTTTTTTAGTTATGAACCTTATTGGATTAATTTATGAGAAATAAATTGTTGAAATGGATATTCATAATAATCATTATTGCAATTGCCATAATAGTATTTATTGTTTTTACATGGCATAAACCACCTATTGAGGAAATTACTCTAGCAAGGACAAATCTAACCAAAGCTGAAATGTTAAATTCAGCAATTTATGCCAAATCGATCTTTAATAATGCTAAAAGTTACTATGACTCAGCAATGAACCATTGGCAAACAGAGAATGAAAAACTTTTCTTTTTAAGGAATTTTAGTCGAGTTAGAATGTATGCTATTGAGGCCAACAAATTGGCTCTATTATCAATTGAAAAAACCAATGTAGCATCACATAATATCAAAAACCTATTAAAAGACCAGATTACTTCACTGGAAAAACAGGTTGAATTATATAATAAATTTTATAGCAATGTTCCGTTAAGCGAAATACAAAGAAATAAATTAATTAAAGGGAAAATTTTACTAAAAGAAGGCATTTTAATATACCGCGAAAATAATTTTCAAACAGCCTCGCAAAAAATTGAATCAGCTGAAACTCTCATCAACGAAATTATATTTTACACAAACAATATTTATCGAAAATATTTCGAGAATTACAACGAGTGGAAACAATGGGCTGAAAAAACCATAAGTAATTCAAAAAAAAATAAAACCTTTTGTATCATCATCGACAAATTTTCAAGAGAATGTATATTATATAAAAATGGCGTTCTGTATAACCGTTATGATATAGAATTAGGTCAAAACTGGATTGGGAATAAAAACTGCCAGGGAGATAAATCAACACCTGAAGGATTCTATAAAATTATAAAAAAGAAATCGAGCGGAGAGACTAAATATTACAAAGCATTACTCCTAAATTATCCAAATGAAGACGACAAAGAACGTTTTGTATGGAACCTGAAAAACGGCCAAATTAACAAAGAAGCTAAAATAGGTAACCTTATTGAAATACATGGCTACGGAGGAAAAGGCAGCGACTGGACAGACGGTTGTATAGCTTTAGAAAATGAAAGTATGGATATACTATTTTCCGTTTGTACAATTGGTACTGAAGTAACCATTCTGGGATCTTTAAAACCACTGCAGGAAATACTTAACAGTAACTAAATGAATTTAAAGACAATTAATTTGGAATTAATTAAAACCATTGTTTTAAATGGCTCGAAATTATATTTAAAACCTTTTATAAATAATTCATCAAAACAGCTTAAAGCTATAATAGAAGGATTTCTGCCTGTTTTAAGAAAAATAATAATTGCGTCTGTTATTTTTTTAGTAATAGTGGCATTTCCAATATTAATTCAAAAAATTACAATTTCTGTTAAATTAAAAAATCAGAATTCTTTTAAAACAAAACCAGACCAGATTTTGGCAGTAAAGAAAAACCTGGAAAAAGATATTACTCGTTTAAACCGGAAACTTCAAGCAAAAGTCCCAAAATCATATTATATAATAATTAATAGCGCATCTAATGAATTTTCTTTATATAAAGGCACAAGGTTGATTCGGAAGGATAAGTGTTCGACAGGAAGTTATATATTACTTAAAAATGGAAAAGACCAGCAATGGATGTTTAAAACCCCTAAAGGAGAATTCTGGATTAATGGAAAAACCACTTCCCCGGTCTGGAAAAAACCCGACTGGGCATTTGTGGAGGAAGGTCTCCCCGTACCGCCGCCTAATCATTATACACGCTTTGAATATGGCGTATTGGGCGATTATGCATTGAGTTTTGGAAAAGGTTACCTGATTCATGGAACCCTTTATCAAAGGTTTTTAGGACTTCCGGTAACACATGGGTGCATCAGGCTTAATGATGAAAACCTGAAACTTGTATATAATTCATTAATAATAGGGTCAAAAATTTATATTTATTAAAGTGAAGAAATTCATAATAAATACATATAAATCCTTTGTAAATAAATTTAATAAAGCCGGCTCATTGAAAAAAGCTGGTTATATTGCAATAATTCCTTTATTCATATTCCTTTTAAGCAGAGGCCTTTCGCCTTTGCATAAGATAAATAAATTAAATAAGCTTGTTCAAACCGATTCCTTTTTTATAGAACAGTATGATAGTATTTATGACAATCCTGAATTAGTTCCATTGGTGCGTGAAAAAGCATATAAAGAGGCATTGGTAAAGCTGGCAGATAATGATTCAATTAATTTGATAGTAAATTTGTATGATAGCATAGTTGGTATTACTATAAAAGGAGTAACTATTCACCAAACAAAAATAGAATTTATAAAAGTTAAACCTTTATTGGCAAAATTACCTGATATTATCTATGTAAAATTATTTTCTCAACCTCTACGAATAATTAAAGAATATGCAACCATTGTTAAAGAACCCATAGTTGTAAGGCATGCACCAAAAAACGAAGCAGAGGCAGCTTTGAATGCTTATATGCCCGATACCCTTATTCAGAATCCTGCATTCCTGCAAATGAAACTGGACTATAATATTGATTTGATTTTTATGCAAGACAATAATCCGGTATTTAAAGACAAATGGGTATGTTTTATTTTCAAAACAAAAATTCTGGCAAAAAATTCATTAAAAAGCCTGGCAAATTTCTGTTGTTTTAAAAAACAAGACTATAAACTACCCATAATTATAAAAATTCCTGTTGATGATTTAAGGGCGATTTACAGGGCATTGCCAATAAATGCCAAAGTAGTATTGTATTATAATTTATAAATATGATGAAAGGATTATTATCAGTCGGTATGTTGGTTTTATCCAACACATTTATGACTTTTGCATGGTACGGTCATTTAAAATTCTCAGAATTAAGATGGTTTAATAAATTAGGTTTAGTATCAATTATACTTATAAGCTGGGGAATTGCATTATTTGAATATTGTTTCCAGGTTCCGGCTAACAGGATTGGTTTTAAAGCACATGGCGGCCCGTTCTCCCTTGTTGAATTGAAGGTTATACAGGAAGTAATTACATTAATCGTTTTTTCAGTATTTACATTACTGGTATTTAAAAATGAATCGTTTCGCTGGAATCATTTTCTGGGTTTCATTTTACTTGTATTAGCCGTTTACTTTATTTTCAGACGTTAAAATTTAAATATGATTACAATTAAAAAAACAGGTGAAGGCTATTATTTAGCCAGCCTGCAAAAACAAACAGATACTTTAGATCGCAATTATTGCTACTTTATTAAAAAGGAACTAGTAAAACTAATGAAACCACACCGTGAAATATCTTTAGATCTAAAGGGTGTGACGAAAATTGAAAATAACGGACTAAAAATATTATATGAGCTTAAGTATTTAATGGATAACAAAAAATGTAAACTTCGTTTTATTAATATTGATCCGTCTATTCAAAAAAAAATAACAGAATTAACCGGTAAAAGTCTGAAACAACCAAAAGGCATTGATATTGAATAGGTAATTAATAAATTAAAATAACCTGACCGGTATTTAATTCCTAATCCAGTAACCTTTTCTCGCCTTTAAGGTTCTGGATAAAACCAACTTTCTGGCTGCATTCGAGACATCCTATATATTGACCGCCATTATCTCTTAATGCAAAATACTGGATAAGTACTTTCTCGGTTTTATCATTATCAAGCTTCATATCAATCCAGAACTCAGCCTTTTCCCTTGTACCTTTTTTCATTTCATCGAGTAATTGTTCTACTTTATCGAGGCTATGTTTTGGATGGCAATTTCTTACATCCTTTCCAACAACACCAACCGGCCTTTTAAACAAACGTGTTTCGTGTTTGTTCCATGCCAATACTTTGTCGTTTTTATCAATTATGGAAAATTCCATTGGAAGAGTTTCCAGTAAAGATTCTAATATAATGCTATTAATTGTGCCAACCAT